>CAXBRG010000008.1:0-19565 GCA_963977995.1 uncultured bacterium
CAGCCACTCGGGGGGTTCGTCGGGCTCGGCACGTCACCTTCCAGCACGATGCGCTGCCGATTACGTTCACGCTTGGGGTCTGGCAGCGGGGCGGCCGACAGGAGGGCCTGCGTGTACGGATGTTGCGGTGCGTTAAAGACCGTCTTCTTGTCGCCCACTTCGACGATGCGACCGAGGTACATAACAGCGACTCGGTTCGATACGTGGCGAACGACCGAAAGGTCGTGGGAGATCATCAAGTACGAGATGCCTAGCGACGCCTGGAGTTCATCCAGAAGGTTGATAATTCCCGACTGGATAGAAACGTCAAGAGCTGAGACAGGCTCGTCGAGTAGAACCAGTTGGGGTCGGAGAATTAGTGCCCGAGCAATGCCAATGCGCTGACGCTGACCACCCGAAAACTCATTCGGGTAGCGGTTGGCGGCAATCGGATCGAGACCGACAAGTCGCAATGTTTCCGCAACCAGGTCGGGCCCAGCGGACTTGTCCCACTTGTCATGAATAACGAGAGGTTCCGCCAGAATTGTTCCCACGGTCATCTTGGGATCGAGTGACGCGAAGGGGTCTTGAAACACAATCTGGAGATTCTGGCGAAATGGTTTCATCTTGGCTCGAGAGAGACCCACCATCTCGTCACCATTGAATTTGATAGAACCCGACGTGGGCTTCACCAACTGGAGAATCGAACGTGCCACCGTCGTCTTGCCACAGCCCGACTCGCCGACAAGACTGAGCGTTTCGCCAGAGAACACGTCAAACGATGCTTCACACACTGCATGAACGGTGCTCGAACCGTCCTTGGCCACGCGACGTCGCTTCTCGAAGTGCACAACCAAATCCTTGACTGCGAGCAGTGGCGTAGCGCTCGATTGCGCCATGTCGTGTGTCACCTGCGGGGTCTCCATGATCAATTCACCTCAGATTCAAGAAACATTGACGCCACCGGTGCCTTGCTCACGTCCTCTCGGAAGTGACACGCTGAGAACTGTTCGCGTTCAGTATTCGTCGACACACGCTGCAAAGTCGGTTCTTCCGTGCGACAGATGTCCTGAGCCAACGGGCACCGTGTGGCAAACGGACAGCCCACCAACTCGCCAACCATTGTCAACGGGTTGCCGGGAATCTGTCGGAGCGGACCATCCGAGTCTTCCGTTGGGCTCGGAATAGATCCGAGGAGTCCGTGGGTGTAGGGCATTGAGGGACGGTAGAAGAGGTCGTCAACGTGTGCGAACTCCACAATGCGACCCGCGTACATCACAATGACCCGCTGGGCTAGACCCGCAATCACGCCGAGGTCGTGAGTCACCAAAATTAACGCCGCGTGTGTTTCATCGAGTGCTTTTTGCAACGTTTGTAGGACCTGGGCCTGCACGGTGACATCCAATGCAGTGGTCGGTTCGTCAGCCAACATGATTTTCGGGTTATTGGCCATGGCAATAGCAATCACGGCGCGTTGGCGCATGCCGCCGGAAAATTCATGAGGGAAGTTGTCCAACGCTTCGTCAGGGCGCGGGATCCCCGAGAGCGACAGAAGCCGCACCGCTTCGGCACGGGCCTCCTCTTTTGTCATCTCGCGGTGCGCCAAGAGCGCCTCGGTGATCTGAGATCCGATGGTGTACACGGGATTCAGGGATGTCATGGGATCTTGGAAGATCATCGCGATTTCCGCACCACGCAACTTGTAGATGTCCTTCTCCGCAGCGCCCACCATCTCGTAGCCATCCAGCTGCACCGAACCGGTGATGCGAGCACTCTTTGGCAGCAGTCCAATGAGCGCCAACGACGTCACCGATTTACCAGAACCCGACTCACCCACGATGCCGAGGATTTCCTGCGGTGCGAGGTCGAAATTGATGCCACGGACTGCGCGGACGTCGCCCCCCTCCGTGGGGAAGGTGACGTGGAGGTCGTCAACTTTCAGAATAGATTCCGCCACGATTCCCTACCTAACCTTCCGAGGGTCAAACGCGCTCTGCAAGCCATCACCAATCGCGAAAATACACAAAATGATGGTGAGAAGCAGACCTGCCGGGTAGAAGAACTGCCACGGAGACGTTGCGGCAGCAGCTTGTCCCTGCTGAATCAGCATTCCGAGCGAGACGGCCGGTGGCGTAATACCGAGACCCAAGTACGACAGCGTCGACTCCAGCAAGATCGCACCGGAAATAGTCAAGGTCGTATTGACGACGATCGTTCCCACAGCATTGGGAATGAGGTGTTTGAAGATGATTCTCCAGGGTCCTGCACCGAGGGCGTTTGCCGACTCGACAAAGGCCCGTTCCTTCAGTGCTAGGAACTCAGCTCGCACGAGTCGAGCCAGGGCAGTCCACGAAATCAGACCGATCAGAATCGCGACTAGTTCGGGAGCATTCGACTTTCGGCCCAGCGTGTTACTCATCACAATCAAAATGGTGAGTCCCGGTACAACGAGTAGCAAGTCGACGACGCGCATAAGAACGGCATCCACCCAACGGCCGAAATAGCCCGCAACAGCACCCACGAACGTACCGATCGACATGGACAACGTTGATACCAAGAGTGCAATTTCAATGTCCTGCAGAACTCCACGTAAACATCCCGAGAAGAGATCCAGCCCGGCATCAGTTGTTCCAAAGGGGTGCTTCCAGCTCGGCGCCTGACCAAAAGCCATCCAATCGAGAGTGGACCAGCCTTCGGGGTTCACACTGGTTTGAACGATGCAGAAAATCACCAGTAAGCCGAGGAAGATGAGTGCGGCAATTGCCAACTTTTCGCGGCGAAAGCGGCGGGCCACCAGCCGCCACTGCGATACAGCGACATTGGGGTCGATTTGCTTAGTACGGGCCATGTGAAACCTACCGTTGGCTCTTAATGCGAGGGTCAAGAAGGGCGTACAGAACGTCCGCAAGGAAGTTAAACGAAATGACGAAAAACGCCGTCAGGAAGAGATACCCCAACGTGATATTGATATCCAGTCGCGAGGCTCCGCCAATGAACCAGCGGCCTAAACCGTTCCACGAATACACCGACTCGGTAATTAGTGCTCCACCTAAGAGGCCAGCGAAGTCCAGTGCCATCACGGTGACCACGGGAATCAATGCGTTGCGGAGAATATGGCGTCGCATGACGTGACGAGGGCTGAGTCCTTTGGAGCGGGCAAAAAGGACGTGATCCAAACTCATCGTTTCGATAACTGACGAACGCTGATAGATCGTCCACGACGAAAAGATTGCCAGGACGAGAGTAAGCGTTGGCAAGGTCATGTGCGACAAGTAGTCGGGAATTCGTTGAAAGAAGTTTCCTTCAGCGAAAACACTCGACGCTCCCGATGTCGACAAGATCTGCTTGCCGGCCCACTTGTCGAGCGGGACCGCCACGAAGTACGTGAAGAACAGACCCGTCACGAATACTGGGGTGGCGAGGAAGAAGAACGACACCACTTGAATCGTCCGGTCCGGAGTGCGGTTGCGACGCAAAGCCGCGTACACACCGAGGGAGACCGACACAATCATTGCAATGATAAGAGCCGCAATAACCATGCGCATCGTAATAAACATGTGCCCAAAGAGCTGCGGCCGCACGGCATCACCGGCCAGTGTGGTGCCGAAATCGAAGTGGAAAATCACGCCCTTCAACCAAATCCAGAACCGGGGAATGAGTGGGACGTCAAGGTGGAGCAGGTGTTCGCGGTAGCGAATCGTCGAATCCGGCGTATGGGGGTTCATCTTCAGGTCAAAGAGCGGATCACCCGAAAACGAGACGAAGATAAACACCAGAAACGATGCCGCGAGGAGTACGAGTGCACTCGCTGCTAACCGGCGTAAGAGGTACCGAAGCATTGAGTAAGTCTATACCGAAGCACAAAAGGCTCTCGGTAAAAAGCAATGCGGGGAGGGGCTAGCCCCTCCCCGCATTGGGAATTCTTTCGCTGTTAGCGAACTAGCTCGTAGCCCACTTGTCAGCGTTCCAGGTAATACCGGCCGAGGTCGGGTTGACCACGACACCCGTGAGACCCTTCCAGGCAGCGAAGTTCGCCTTCTGGTAGAGCGGCAGGGTCGGCATGTCGTTCCACATGAGCAGGTCGGCAGCGCCGTACAGCGATGCTTCTGCAGCCATGGTGAGCGACTTGTTGGCGGCGGTCATCTTGGCGTCAACCGCGGCGTTGCAGTATCCACCGAAGTTGGAACCGCCGTCGCAGCTGTAGATGTCCTTGTTACCCGAGAGGAACGGCGAACCGACCCACGCGAAGATCACCATGTCGTACGAGACCGCGTGACCGAGTGACTGACCGTTCGAGGCGGTCGCTACGGTCACCGAGATGCCGACAGCACGGAGCATCGACTGAATCAGCTGAGCCTCAGCGAGACGAGCGGTGGTGCCGTTCATCACGAGCTTGAGGGTCAACTTGGCGCCCGTCGTGGTTCCGATGTGGTAGTAGTCGTCGTTCGTGTTGTACTTGTAGCCAGCAGCTGTCAACAGCGCCTTAGCCTTCGTACGACCAGCGACCAAACCACCGATGTCGTATGCCTTACCGTTGGCCTTGTAGCCGTCTTGGCCGATCATGAAGATGCGGTTGTCAAGAACGTCGGTGTTGTAAATCGCACCGGCGGTGGCGGCAATCAGAGCGTCACGGTTGATCGCGTAGGCAATTGCCTGACGGACCTTGACGTTACGGACAGCGGCGTTACCCGGACCGACGTTGTAGTCAGCCGTGGTACCCATGTTGAAGTCGAGGTGCTCGAACTGGTAACCCTTCTTGATCTGCTGCGAAACGTCAGCGGCGTCGGCCTGAGCCTTGATCGTCGCGGTAATCGCAGTCGGTTCGAAGACGTTGTAGTCACCAGCCTCAAGACCAGCAACACCGTTGTTGTCGCTACCGAGGTCCTTGAACACAATGGTGTCCAACTTGCCAGCGGTACCCCACCAACGCGGGTTCTTCACAAAGGTGTAGTTGTTGTTGTCGCGGTCAAAGCTGCTCAGCTTGTACGGACCACCCGAAAGGACGTTGTCCAGTGCGGTTGCGTCATCGTCGTAACCGGTGTTGAAGCCAGTCACGCGAATCTTGTGGGCCGGAAGCAGACCGAAGAGGCCTTGCCATTCTGGGTACGACTGGCCGGCCTTGAAGGTCACGGTCACGGTCTTACCGTTGGGGCAAAGTCCCGCATTGCGGTTGCCAGATGAACCAGCGTCACACGCTTGTGCAGCACCGGCAGCCGACTTCGGCAGCGAACCCTTGACGGACTCGATCTGGTCGTAGCCACTGCAGCCTGCGGCGTCGTACGGAGCTCCACCCTTGTCTGTGTAGGCCTCGTTGCAGCTGAGAGCCTGCCAAATGTAAATGAAGTCATCGGCGTTAATTGCAACGCCGTCCGACCAAACAGCCTTCGGGTTGATCACGTACGTGACAACCTGCTTGCCGCTCTTCACCGCCGAGCTCGCAGACGACACGTAGTTCTTGTTCAGAACCAACTTGCCAGCCTGGTCAAGGTAGTACGGCCCAGGGGTGATGAGATTCAACATCAACCCAAGGCGATAGTCGTTGTTGGCAGAAGTTGCGTTGTTCCACCCCACGACTGGATTGTCGAGTGACACAACAGCGGACGTGCCCGTGGCGTTAGCGGCGACTGGAATCAGAAACGCGCCAACGGCAAGAGCAGCTGCTGATGCAACCCTCGTTACTCTGTTCTTCAACAACTTTCACTCCTAACTAGTTGAAGCTGTTTGTGTCGGTTGACACGGGGTTATTACTACCCTCTTATGTAGGGCATGTCAAATCAGGATCCCAAATATTTCGGGAGAAACCCGGCTGGGGCGCCGTCAGCGAAATTTTGGCAGTGGCACAGGCTTGTGCGACTTTTCACATAATCGCGGCTCGTACCCCGATTTCTAAGAAAAATTCAGAGTTTCTTTAGAAGCGGGCCATTTCCGTGGCGAAGGAGTCGAGCCCCATGGGGCCCAAATCAAGGGCAAATTTATGGAACGCTTTGAAATCAAACGACTCGCCGTATCGCGTGGTCGCCGCCTCACGGGCACGAATCCATTCACGCTCACCGACCTTGTAGCTGATGGCCTGTCCCGGATTACCCAAGTAGCGATCAACTTCACTGGTGGCCTCAATGTTCGTTAAACAGGCACGGTACTGCAACAGGGCCACCGCCATTTCTGGTGTCCATACGCGTCCCGAACAGTCACCGAGACCTTCGAGGACTCCTAAATCTGCGGGGGCGGTCAACTGGAGGTGCATCCCAATATCCACGACGATGCGGGCCGCACGCAGCGCCTGACTCACGAGATATCCCATCTCGGCGCCGTAGTCGGACATAAAGCCCAGTTCAAACATCAGACGTTCGGCGTAGAGGGCCCAGCCTTCGCCATACCCCGAAATCCAACCATCAATGCGGTGGAATCGGGAGAGCCGTTCGGCATTGATCAACGAGGTCGCACTCTCGAGGTGGTGGCCCGGAACCCCTTCGTGGTACCACGTCGAGATGCTGCGCCACAGCGGGAACTGCGTCGCCCCCATCGTGGGGAACCACGTGGACCCCGGCCGTGTGAGGTCTTCGTTCGGACCGATGTAGTACGCCGCGGATGCCGATCCCGGTGGCGCCAACTTCACCTCGCAGTGTCGAATCCGAGGGTCGATAGAGAAGTACTTATTCTCCAGTGCCGAATTTGCGTCGGCAATTATTTTTTCAAGAGCGGCGATGAGCGCTGCTTCGCCGTGAATGAGATACCTCTCGTCGGCGTCGAGCACCTCAATGGCCTCCGTGAGTGATGCACTGTTCGGCGCAAACTCTCGTGCCAGTTCGACCATTCGCCGGTGAATTCCCCGAAGGTCGTCCCAGCCCCAGGCGTAGAGCTCGTGAAGATCCAACGTCTTGCCGGTGAAGTGCGATGCCCAGAGGAGATACCGGTCCTCCCCGACGTAATCCGATGCGGTGGCCTGCGGCACGTACGTGGCCTTCATCATCTGACCAAACTCACCGAACGCCGCTTGCGCATCAGCCGCAGCCGCGCGTAAGGCCGGCTGCGGGCCGTGGGATGACTCCACCGTGTGTACGAGATGGTCGAAGGTTCCCTCGCTGTACGTCACCGCTTGTTCGGCAACACCGATGACGTGGCGCTGTGAGGGGAGTTGGCCACGCGTCGCCACCAGGTCGAGCGTTTCCTTCCACGTCGCGAGCGCCGGTCGTACCTCACCAAGCCATCCGACAATTCTTTCGCGTTCCTGTTCAGTCTCATGAGGAATTAAGTCGAAGGCCTGACGCAGTTCTGACACCGGCGACCACAAAACGGAGAACGTCCGATCTGACTCACCCGACTCCGCGAGGTGGAGTGCGCTGGTCCAACGCTCTCTCATCACAATCGCCGCAATGCGGTCAATGTCGTCCGTCGGTGCATTGTCGGGACTGTCGAGAGCCCCCAGAAAATGCTGTAGTTGCTCGACGCGCTCCGCGGTGGCGCGAGGAGAGAAATCGGCCAATCGTGAGGGTGTGCCGAGTCCTTCGGTAATCGCGAAGAGTGTGTTCTTGTCGGCCAAATCGTCGATATACGCCGACGACAGGGCGAACAACGGGCTACGAAACGTCTCTGCACTCACGGTCTTACTTCCTTCCATGCCTATCGACTGGTGCCGACCGGCCCCATAGTGACGGGCGACACCCGAGAATCAGTGCTACTTCAGCTTCTTCACAACGGACCACGCCGTGGGCAGGAGGCAGCCAGCGATGATGGCCTTCACTACATCACCAGCGATAAAGGGGGTGAATCCGAGGGCGACGGCCGACGACCACGTCACTCCGAGATCAACCTTCAGCCAGGACACTCCGATGGCGTAAATCAACGCTTCAGCGAAGAGCATCGAGGGCACGCTCCGGATGATCGAGCCACTGGCCCCACCTTCTGCCGAGCGACCGAGGTATGCCGCCGCGAGAATGAATCCCACGATGTAGCCACACGACGGGGCGTATCCACTCATACCGCCGGCGAACCAGGGCACACCGGCGAGACCGGCCACGAGATAGAGACTCATCGACGCGGCGGCACGCGAGAAGCCGAGAGCGGAACCGACCATGAGCACTCCCAGTGTCTGTCCGGTCACGGGAACGGGGGTAAATCCCAGCGGAATCGATACCTGCGCGAGGAGCCCGACGAAAGCAGCCCCACCAACGATCAGTGCGACCGTGTTCACAAAGTTCGCGGTGACAAAATCGGCAAGTACTCGGTGAGTGCTCACAGTGTTACTGGACATAGTTACCTTTCGGGTTGTTTCACTTACTTTAGGAGTGGTGCTGCACCTTGGATCGAAGCTCATCCAGCCAGTGGTTGGCCTCCTCGCGAGCCGCACCAATCTCGGCTCGCGTTGAGGCAGCGACGTCACCGGTCACGGGGTAGGAGCCAAGAAACTTGATCCGAGTGTGATGCGCTTGGAGGTCAGCCAAGCAGTCCCCCACCACATCGTCAGCGACGTGCCCCTCGAGTTCGATAACGAAGCAGTAGTCCCCCAGGCCCTTCTTCGTCGGACGCGACTCCAGTCGGGTCAAGTTGATATCTCGTGCCGCAAAGCGACCCAGAATGCCGTAGAGAGATCCGGGACGGTCGGCATCTTGAAAGCACACAATGGTGGTCCGATCGTGTCCGGTGGGTGCCGGGATGACGTCGTGACCGACCACCACGAACTTCGTGGCGTTACCGGCGTGATCTTCAATATTGGAGGCCAGCACGTCGAGGCCGTAGAGCGCCGCCGCCACCGTCGGGGCGACGGCGGCCGCCGTCCCGCCTATCTCCGACACGGAACGCGCGGCATCCGCCGTGGAGGCAGCGACTCGAGTCTCTACCGTGCCGAGACTGCGGAGAAAGGTGCGACACTGCGCGAGTGCGTGGGGGTAGCTCCAGACCTCCGTGATGTCCGCCTGCTGGACCCCCGGTGTGACGAGCAGACTCAGGGAAATAGGGATGACAATCTCTCGTTGAATGAGAACGTCGTGGTCAAAGATAAGAGAGTCAACGGTGGCTGAGACAGTGCCCTCAATGGCATTTTCCAGTGGAACCACCCCGCACGTGACGTCACCCGCAGCAACGGCCCGAAGCACATCCTCAATGGATGCGAAGGGAACTGTGGAGGAATCTGCCAGATCCGGCTGGCTCATGAGTGCCCCGTGCGTAAACGTACCGAGGGGTCCAAGAAAGCCGACGCGCAGCGAACTCACGGCGTCAGCCTACCGGGGTCACGAAAGGTGCTCGAAGAGAAAACGTGCTGACGCGTCAAAAGCGCGCGGCGGTACGCCACCGTGAACACCAGGATTAGCGACCAAGGTCTTGACGTCGGGGCCGAGTTCATCGAACAACCTCAACGCGTCCTCGCGAGGGAAAAACTGATCGTGCCACTGCATTAAGAACATCGTGGGAATACGAATTCGACGCGCGTCATGCATGACGCGATCTTGCGTCGGACCGGTCGCACCCATCAAACCCAGCACGCAGGCCGCGATGCGAGACTCCTGCGCCACGAACGGCAAGCCCAAGATGGTTCCCATGGACAGACCCCAGTAGGCCACGGTCCCTTGGGGCGACACCAGGTCGCTCTGCAGCACCGCGTCCAAAGTGGTAGTCCAGTCGGCGACCATGTCATCGGTCAGCGCATCGTCAGATGACCACGCGGCGACGAAATCTAAGAAAGGTTGCGACGATTCGAGTCCGAGATAGCCACGACGACTCCCGTGGACGGGACCGTCAATCGATACCACCGCCGCGGCGTAGCGGCGTACTAAGTAGTCGGCGAAGGCAACAACGTAATCCTCCCGCTTATCACCGGCCGCTCCGTGACCTACGAGCACCACGTGATCCGCGGGCCGGTCGCTGGGCGTCCACACCACAACAGGAATCCGGCCACGCGAGCCCGAAAGTTCAGCCTCACGTTCGCTCACGCCGTCGACGCTACGGTGCGAGATGAAGTCCATAAAGAAATCGTAGCGACCACCCGTAGGCTGACGTCATGTCACAGCGATACGTCAGCGTCTCTCGCTTCATTCCCGCGCCACCTTCTGTCATTTTTGACATCCTCGCGAATCCCTACGAGCACCACCGCCTCGACGGGTCGGGCACCGTCCAATTACCTCGAGGCGATGCACCACATCGTCTGTTTCTTGGTGCACGGTTCTCCATGAACATGAGAATGGGTGCGTCCTACGTCACGGCAAATCGCGTCGTGGCATTTGAAGAGAACCGTGTGATTGCGTGGTGTCACTGGGCGCGCTTCGTTTGGCGATACGAGCTATCCCCCCAGGGTGAAGGAACGCTCGTTACCGAATCATTCGATTTTCGACGGCCGTGGGGGCTACCGCTCATACTCCTCGGTTGGGCCGAGAAGACTACGCAGTCCATCAGCGCCACGCTGGAGCGTCTTGAACAACTAGTGAGCTAGCGGCCGACGACAGTCACGGGGTCGCTCGTGGCGGCGAGCTCGACCCATGTCTGGCCGGGCGTCATGGGAATGACGTTGCCCGCCTCGTCGCGGTACACGATGGGTTCACTCTTCGTGGTTCGACTCCACGTTCCCGTGATTGTTCGACCATCAGTAAAGATTTGGGCTCTTCCGGTTCCCACCATGACGCCTTCAGCGCCAAACGATCCAACTCCGCCGTCGTAGGTAATCCACATCACCACGACGTTCTTTGGTGACACTTGAACCCCCGTGCCGGTGACGTCGGGCTTGGCAAATATCACCCGGTCCCACGACTCCGTTGCACCATTCCAATAGAAGGATGTGGCGTACCCCATCCGGAAGCCCACTCGGAAACTCTTGATCTTGCGACCACCCGATCGCTCGCCAATCTCGCGGTACGTGAAAATCGGATGTGGTGGCGTGGGGGTTCCTTTGAACTGGAACATATTGGCCGCGTTCGCATAGAGATTGTGTGGTGCGTAACGTTTCGGATCACGAAACATTGCAATACCGGCTCGCGTTTCAGAGAAGATTTGGACGGGCGCGGTGGAGATTGAGGCGACGGCGTACGGGGCACCACCTGAGAACGCAAAGAGTCCACCGAGACACCACACGATCGCCTGATCAGTCTTTCGAACTGAACGCACGGGTCCAACCTTCGGAGGTGAGAACTGATTAAAGACTGCCGCTAACCGAGTGATGCCACCTTCAACAATCTCTTCGTACACGACATCGGCACGATCGACTCCGTACTGCGGCCGAGCATCGGGCGTGTTTTCAATTTTTATCGTGAGAGCCGGTCGACGAATCGAAAGTCCCGTCGGATCGAGGAGACCCGTCAAGGGTGCGACAACCGCGACGGTTGAGGACGTTGACGTCGGAACACTCGACGTCGTAGCCCCGCACGACGTTGAGGCGGCGAGCGGAAGAGAGCACTGGACCGGAAACGGTCGACCGAAACGTTGCGTCGACAGGCCCGTCGCGATCGCACTCACCGCGATGACTGCAGTCGTGACCGACAGCGCACGGCGGCGAAGGGATGCACGGCGGCGCGCAGAGCGAGAGGTGGGCACGGCGTCAGCCTACGAGGTATTACTTAATGCTCACGAGGTGTGGGTGTCAGAAGTTTGACGATGACGTGATGAGGAAGTTGCGTCTCGGGGCTCAGATGCGCCGAGTTGGGAACAATCGACCACCCCGTGGCCACATAAAAGTCCAGAGCGCTGTCTCGCCCATTCGCCCAGAGTGCGGCGGCACCCCGCGCAACAATCTCTTCTTCGAGGCGCGCCATCATTCTCACCCCCAGTCCTTGACGTTGCTCGAGGGGATCAACGGCCAGATATCGAAGCTGATACGTGAGACCGACCGAATCCAACAACGGCCACTCGGATGGATACACCGATCCGGAACCCACCACGACGTCATCGCGCAGAGCCGCCACGTGGAGAGCACCATCGTCGTCGTCACGTGCATCGCGCACTGATGCGTCGGCGCGATTATCCCGGAGCACACGGCGGCGAAGGTCGTGCACACGCGTCGGTGCTACCAATGAAATGGTGATCACAAGTCGCACACCATCGCAGTCATGAATCGGCGTGGATCGCGATCAAGTGGACGGAGTTCACCA
Organism: uncultured bacterium; assembly: GCA_963977995.1. Lineage (GTDB taxonomy): Bacteria > Actinomycetota > Acidimicrobiia > Acidimicrobiales > RAAP-2 > RAAP-2. The sequence continues at coordinate 12,051 of CAXBRG010000008.1, forward strand.
ATGCGAACAAAACCTTCACGACGATAGAAATGTTCTGCCCGGTCATTGCCGAGTACGACGTCAAGGAACAGACGTTGGTGCCCACGAGTGGAATTGAGGGTCTTTACTTCGTTGAGGAGAGATGGAGCGACGGCCGTTCCGCGAAAGTGCGGAGCAACGTACATCCCATAGACACCGGGGTAGGTCTCGCCATTGAAACCGTAGGTATCCGTGGTGACCATGCCAACGACATCGTTCTCGTCGAAAGCGAGAAACCACGGTCGCTGTCGAATCAACATTCGCCAATAACGGAGAGGTCGGGATATCACTTCATCGAGTCGAGTGCCGTAGGCCGTGGGACTCTCACTCAACGCCAGGCACCGAATTGTGCGTGCGTACACCGCGTCGTTCGGCGCGGCACGACGAATGAGTAACCCGCTCATGACGATGTGCCGTTACGGCTTGGCGATATGGCAGCCGGTGGGCTTCGGTGGCGCTGCACCGAGTGCGGCGAGGGCACGATCGTAATCAGCTCGCGCCGCGGCACGTGCCTGTTGTCGCAGCTGTGATGCCGCTTTACGTTGGGCCTTCGTCCCGGACGACTGCGTGACGCGAAACGCCTCATCAGCCGTTGCCAGTGCATCGTGAAATGCGGCGGTGGCGGCACGGCGGGCGTCAAAGAACGCGCGATAGGTAACGAGGGCCGCTTGGTCGCACGATGGTGAGGCCTTCTTCTGCGGGAGCCGATCGGCAGCGACGGCCGACCCACCTGTCAGGGCGACCAACAGCACAGCCGCCACGAGGCCACGAGTCCGTTGAACCGCGCTCATGAGACCAGCCTACGGCTCATTTCCTGCAATTTTCAGGCGGGTGAGAGGGCGATGTCGTAACGCCGCATCAGGTCGCCATGCACGGGGTGGATCACGGTGTCCCTGAATTTCCCCCCGCATCGTTCGATGACCGCAGCGGAGCCGTAATTATCATCGCGACACGTAATCAGAACAGCGGTCACCCCCACCCGTTGCGCGATGCTCAGACCCTCCCGCAACAGGGCCGTGGCGATGCCGCGTCGTCGAAACTCGGGGCGCACTCCGTATCCAATATGACCACCGGCGGTCCGTAAGAAGTCGTTCAATTCGTGGCGGACGGAGAGGCGGCCCGCGACGACACCATCCCACTCGGCAACACGGGTGGTGACAGGAACCCAGCCACTCGGGAGAGATTCACCCTTCTCCCAGGCGTCGACCGTGGCCACGTAGTCCCCCCAGGGAAGGTCGGGTTCTTGTGGAGCACGCCACTCAAAACCACTCCCTGCAAACTCCGAGGCGGCCTGCAAATAGTCGTCTCGATCAGTGAGCGCTAGACGACGAATGAGAAGTGTCATCAGTCCAGTGTGATCTTGACGGCCACGCTGATCGGATTTTTACCGCGTAAGCGCGACCACCACTCATTGGGCACAATCATGAGCCACCACGCGAGAAAGTACTTTCTCGCCACGACCGTCTCTACCTCATCGCAGCGCGTTCCTGTCAAGATTTCGGCGACACCCGAAAAGTGAGGGGCCGATGGATCAACTACTCCTCGAATAGTGCACGGCGCAATATCGACGCGCGAATTCGACGCGAGTCGGCGCACCTTGTGAGAGTGTCCTTCGGTCGAAAATGCGTAACCACCTTCAAAGGGCACAATCCACACGGGCGTCCGCGCCATCGACCCGTCGGCACGGTGTGTACCAAACGAAATGTATTTCGCGTCATCGAGTTCGCGTGGCATCTAGCTCCTCACTAATTGACCCGGAAGCAACCCGGTAAATTCATCGTTCTCTACCGTGGTCACACCGCTGACCATGGTGAGGTCGTAGCCGCGAGCTTTCTGCACCAAGCGACGGGCACCCGTGGGAAAGTCGTACGCCATTTCGGCGTGCGAAAACTCCAGTTCGTCATAGTTAATGACATTGACATCGGCCTTCATACCCGGAGCAATGACGCCTCGATCAAACATGTTGAAGAGCTGGGCCGTCTGTTGGGTCTGACGGTGAATGATGTACTCCAGGGGCATCGTGCCGCCGCGCACTCGATCGCGCGTCCAGTGCGTCAACATGAACGTGGGCATACCGCCATCGCAGATGGCCCCACAGTGAGCCCCCGCGTCAGAGAGCCCCATACGTGTTGAAGGATGTAGGTGGAGTTGACGCACCAACTCCAAGTCCCCATCGGCATAGTTGAACATAGGTACGTACAACATTCCGTGACCTTCGCCGTCGAGGAGAGCCTCCAGAGCGAGTTCCTGTGGCGAGCGGCCCGTTCGATCAGCGAGCGCCTGGAGCGAATCCGTCGCGGGGTCGGGTTCGTAATTGATGTTCTGGTTTCCCACGGGGTACATCCGGTCCCACGCCGACATCAAGAGTTCGCCGGTCGGAGTGGAACTCGAACGGGTCTCATTCAAGAGGGCAGCACGGAACGAAGGATCACGCAGTGCGGCAACCTTCTCTTCGAGTGAGGCGTCGGCGATCGGCCGCCACGTCCGGTGTCGAATAAACGGGTGAACGCTACCTTCGAGACATTCCAAGACACCAATGGACCGGCCAGCCACCTGGCCCAAAATTTCATAACCATCACGTTGAGCCGTGTCGAGTTGACGAACAACGTCACGCCAAACATCTGGTGCGTGACGAGTCTGCGAGAAGTTGAAGACCACCCGAGCGCCCGAGCGGTCGATAAACGCCCGCATCCAATCAAACTGATCAGGAACTTCCTCATGCTCGATGGCGAGCTGGAAAACACCTCGGTGGCCCGTCCGGCGGCGATGGCCGTCGAGAGCGTCGGCGAATGCAAAGAGTTCGTCGATTTCCGCGAAGGTACCGGGAACGAATTCGCCATCTTTCGCTTTATGCAGCGAGGTCCTCGACGTTGAAATGCCCATTGCACCCGCCGCGAGTGCCTCTGAAGCAAGTCGCTGCATCACGATCAGGTCCTCCGGAGTTGCTGATTCGTTCCTCGCGCCCCGTTGATCCATCACGTAGCCGCGCAACGCACCGTGTGAGAGCTGGAATCCGAAGTCCATGATGTGAGGACGGGCCGCAACGGCATCGAGGAATTCGGGGAATGACTCCCACTCCCACGTGATGCCCTCAGTCAGAGCCGAACCGGGAATATCTTCGACACCCTCCATGAGTTGCACGAGCCACTCGTGCTGATGTGGTCGGACGGGCGCAAAGCCCACGCCGCAGTTACCGCCCACCACGGTGGTCACGCCATGCCAACTCGATGGCGTCAGCCAGGGATCCCACGACGCCTGACCGTCATAGTGGGTATGTGTATCGACAAAACCCGGAGTGACGAGGCGTCCATCGGCTGGAATAACGCGACGGGCCATTCCCAGACTTCCACACGGACCGACTGCGGTGATGCGGTCGCCGTCGATTGCAATATCGGCAACTCGACCCGGAGAGCCGGTTCCATCGACGAGGAAGCCCGAAGAAATGATGACGTCGTGCACGAGCGAATCGTAGTGACGAAGTGGACGCGATGGGGTTAGGGAGCCTCCGAAATATCCGCCATCAACTGGCGACGGTCCCCGTCGTTGGCGATGTCCACCTCCATCGCCCGCTGCCACCACGTCGCTGCCTCGTCGCGACGACCCGTCATTGCGAGTCCTCGCGCGACGGCATCGTAGGCGTAGGCCAGGTCAAAATCCTGTAGCCCGAGATCCTCGGTTATGGCGAGGCAACGCTGGGCGTAGTGGAGAGCCAGCTCGCCATTTCCCGCTGCGCGCCACACACGTGAGAGCAGCCACTCGGCCCGGGCGTCGTTTTGACGTGTCCGACCTTCGGCCCGGGCCCAGTGGTAGGCAGCTGCGTACGCCCGGCGGAGCATCTCTTCGGTCGCCTCACTCGTGCGTTCGGAATCGGGAATATCAATGAACTCCCACGTTGAGTTGTTCGCCGTGATCGCCAGTGTCCGATGGATTGACGGTTCTATTTCCATATGGTCATTCTTCCACTCGACAAACGGCAAAACTACTTCTCGTGATATCACCGAAAGAGACACTGCACGGTTACCTCAGAGCCGCCCGCGAGGCGCTTCTCTGGAAACTTGACGGGCTGAGTGAGTACGACGTCCGGCGACCACTGACCACAACGGGAACCAACTTGCTCGGGATTGTCAAGCACGTTGCCAGCGTCGAACTTGGCTACTTCACGGAAACCTTCGGACGTCCCTGCCCCGTCGACTTACCATGGTTTGCCGAGGGTGCGGCGCCCAATCTCGACATGTTCGCTACGTCAGAGGAGTCCCGCGAGGAGATCATCGGCCTGTACCACACTTCCTGGTCAGCCTCGGATGCCACCATAAATGAACTTGATCTCGACTCGCCCGGTGTCGTGGCATGGTGGAGTGAAGAAAAAAGAAACGTCACTCTGCATCAAATTTTGGTGCACATGACGGTCGAAACGAATCGCCATGCCGGTCACGCTGACATCGTGCGCGAACTCATTGACGGCAGCGTCGGATACCGTCACGTTGCGATGAACCTTCCTGAATTCGATGACAATCAGTGGTCACATTACGTAGCAACAGTGCAACGCCACGCCGACCACTTTCGGCCCAGCGCGTAACGACAACGATTGCTGAGGATCAAACGAATAGCGATTGACCTTGGTCAACAGTTGAATCCTGAACAATATGTTTAAGATTCTCTTTTCAGTAATGAAGTCCAACCACTAGCGCCAGGGCTTCATCGATTGCCCACATTTCTTCAACGCTGAGACGAGCTACGGGCCGACTCGCGCGCCGAACATCAACTGCACCTAGTTGCTCCAGGAGTACGCGCGTAGGTTGGGACTCAATGGTCACGGATGGGCGAAATGAAGTAGCGAGAGCGCTCTGTGAGGTTGGCGCAATGAGAACAGTAGAAAGAGGTGTGAGGGCGTCGCTTTGAATAATGACCCCGAACCGAGGCCTTTGTTGTTCATGCCCCGACCGTGTAGGCGGTATGAGCCGAACAACATCACCCCTCTGCACGCAGACTCTCCATAAACGAAGCAATCTCTTGCATTTCTTGACGATCTTGTTGGTCGGACGCGACCATCTCTGCTTCGCGACGAACTAACTCACGTCGCTTCAATCTCTCCGCCGCAATCCGCAGGGCTTCACGAATTGCCTCCGAGCGGCTGAGTCCAGAGTCTTCTAATGATCGAAGATGCCGCTGCGATTCAGCATCTAGCCGAATGGACACTGCGATCGATGCGAACTCTGACATGTCCGAATTGTATCACAATTCGTCTTACATTAGTCACCCAGAACAAATCGGTACACGTTGGTCTCTCGAACGACAAAACCCACTCTCTCGTAGAGACGGTGCGCCGCCTCGCGCGAGGGGCGACTGGTGAGATCAACGGAGCGCGCACCGGCGTGGCGGGCTTTCTCGAGCGCTGCCGTCGTGAGGAGATCGCCAACTCCCTGACCGCGAACTGATTCATCAACAACGACGTCTTCAATCCAGGCTCGAAGCCCCGTCGGGACGGGAAACATCACCAGGGTCAAGGTTCCGACAATCCGCTCGCCGTCGCGAGCAACCAACACCGTGGTGGTGGGGTTCTCGAGAACGGCCGACAGTATCTCGGCGGTAACGGGCGGTGCGCTCGTGGATAGCTGGGGTATTAATCGTTGCAAGGCTGCGACCGTTGCCGCGTCGACTGAGCCGAGTTCTTCTACTTTCACGACATTCCTCCTCGCCAGACGGGATCGCGTAAGTCGTCATAAAACGGCGGGTGCACCTCACCCGCAAGAGCCGCAAAGACGGGCCCGCCCCACCGTTCGAGTCCAAAGATCGGGCCTGGCAGATTGTCGGGAGTAAACCAACCGGCGTCAGAACATTCCAAAGGATGGAGGTCAAAGTCGCCACCCGTCTGTCGACAGAAAAACAGCATCGAGTAGAGAGCCATGCGCGAGGTACCGTGGCGCAACGTATCGAGAATGCCTAAGAGACGCACCGGCTCGACTTGAATACCAGTCTCTTCTTCCACTTCTTTGACACACACTTCAACGGCCGAGTACCCGATGTCGCAATAACCCGTCGGGTACAACCACACGCCAGAATCGGCACGCTGAATGAGTAGCAACTCACCCTTGTCATTCGTCACCGCTGCACCCACTGCCAACTTTGGTGTGGCGTAGCCGCGACGACCGGGGAGGACCTGGCTGTACCACTCCTCCACGTGAGCATCGGGTCCGTCCCCCTCATCGGCCACGTGCTTGATGTCACCCGCAATCTTGAGGACCTCGTCAAATCGCTCACGCTCGTACTGACTCTCCGAGAAGGCCAGTCCAGTTTGGGCAATGCCGGCGAGAGCCTCCGCCCAACGTCGCAGCGTGCGCTCTCCTACGGGTTCACTCACGCGTACGACGCTATCGCCGTCTACCCCACCGACGCGGCGAGGACGTCATCGACGGAGCCCACGATTCCCGTGTAGAACTGGCCAAACTCGCCGTAGAGAGTCGACGCCTCATCGAATCGCATCGTGTACACGCAGTCCTTCAAATCATCGACGTGGGCTCCAAACAACGTGACGCCCCATTCCCAGTCGTCGAGACCGGTCGATCCCGTGACAACCTGAAGGACACGACCCTTGAATTCGCGCCCCGACTTGCCATGTTGACGCATCAGCTGGTCACGCTCCTCGTAGGGAAGGGCGTACCAGTTGTGACTCTCTTCTCGGCGCTTGCTCATGGGATAAAAACAAAAAGCGGAGAGGCCTTCGGGGGGTAGTACGGGGTAGAGGCGCGCCGTCAGCATTTCTTCGGGCATCCCTTGGGCGTACTCGCTCACTTCGGTGACCGATACGTAACTCTCCGCGACGAACAGTCCCGAAGCTGCAATCTTCGATTGAAACTTACGGAGATCCCACAAGTCAGATCCCAGCACCATGAAGCACACGTCAGCCTTCGCCCCCACAATCGCGGCAACCACGACTTGCAGTCCTTGCTCCGTCGCCCACGCGACAGCGTCGTGTACGCGTTCCCGGTCGACCTCGGTCTGCGCGTGGCAGAACAGGTGGATGACGTTGAGACCTTTCGTGGGACCCATCGGTGAAGTACTCATGTCGTCAGACTATGAGGCCCGCGCGACCCAGCAACCTACGAACGCAGCGCGGTGAGGGTGGCGTGATACTCCTCCACCGAGATTTCACCTGTGGCGAGACGTAGTTGTAGAACGCGAACAGCCTCGTTGTCACTCTTTCGTGGTGGCTCCACGTCGGGAGTTGCTACGGGTCGTTGCTGGACGTAGCGCACCACAAGAACGACAACCAGCGACAGGGCGACAACCGCGAGGACGAGAACTAGCCAGGGACCTTCGAGTCCCGCGTGCATCTCTTCGTATCGTTCCACGATGACCTCCTCATCGGTACTTTACGCATGTGTCGGTCGGAAAGAGAAATGCCCCCGGGGTTACCCGGGGGCATTTCACGACACGAGCGTTTAGAAGTCGTCCATTCCACCGCCGGGCATGGCGGGGGCAGCCGGCTCGGGCTTGTCC
>CAXBRG010000009.1:0-18352 GCA_963977995.1 uncultured bacterium
GTCCGCGGCCTCGGTCGGCGAGAGGACCGGTGTGACACACGCATCCACGTCTTCAAAGATTGCGGTCCATTCATCGCGCGACTTTGAAAGAAATATTTCCGAGAAACGTTGCTTTAGGTGAGGCCACTGAGTTCGGTCCATCTGCGCTGGAAGATCGGCTCCTTCCAGACCTAAACCGCGCAAGAGCTCTTCGTAGAACTTCTTTTCGATTGCTCCGACAGCCATGTACTTTCCGTCACTCGTTTCGTACACCTCGTAAAAATGCGCTCCAGTATCAAGGAGATTGGCGCCACGCTCTTCAATGGCAAGACCCGCAGCGATAAACGAGTAGGTCATTGCCATGAGAGATGCGGCACCGTCCACCATCGCCGCGTCAACAACCTGACCCTCACCAGTTCGCTGGGAGTGCAACAGTGCACCCAACACGCCGAGGGCCAAGAGCATTCCTCCACCTCCGAAATCCCCCACCAAGTTGAGAGGCGGAACGGGACGCTCACCAGACCGGCCAATCGACCACAGTGCACCCGATAAAGCGATGTAGTTAATGTCATGTCCCGCTCGTTCAGCGAGAGGGCCTGTTTGTCCCCAGCCCGTCATTCGCCCGTAGACCAGGGCGGGATTGAGAGCGAGAAGATCGTCAGGTCCAACGCCGAGACGTTCTGCGACACCCGGTCGAAATCCTTCAATCACTACATCAGCATCGGCAGCGAGGCGGAGTACGAGTTCTCGTCCGCTGTCGGATTTCAGATTGAGCGCGACAGAGTCCCGCGAACGATTCAAGATGTCCCAACTCACAGTCGGTTCGGCGTCAGGATTGCCTCGCTCTAATCGCAGGACGTCAGCACCCAAATCGGCCAACAACATGCAGGCATAGGGTGAAGGCCCAATTCCGGCAAGCTCAATGATTTTTATTCCCTGAAGTGGTCCTGACATATGCCAGCGAGCGTACCTCTCTCCGCCCCGTACTCCCCCTAATCTCGGCACATGCCCAATTTGGAATGGCCACGTGACTTCTCCTTTGGTGTTGCCACCGCAGGATTTCAGATTGAGGGTGGTTACAACGGAGAAGGTCAGCCGAGAAACAACTGGGCGGCATGGGAAGACACTGGACGTGCCAGTGTGTCGGGTCACGCCAATAGGTTTTGGACCGATTTTGAGCGGCAGCTAGATCTTGTCGTCGCCATGGGCCTGAACAGTTTTCGGTTGTCGATTGAGTGGACCCGTGTCGAGCCTCACAGCGGAGTCGTCGATGAGGCCGCCGTCCAGCACTACCGGAAGATTTTGACTGCCGTCCATGACCGAGGTCTACGCCCACTAGTGACACTCCATCACTTCACCAACCCCGAGTGGCTTGGTTCGAATCCCTGGACCAACGATGATGGTTGGAGGAAGCTCGCCGACTGGTACGAACTTGCTGTGCGTCGGTTCGGTGATCTCTGTCACGACTGGATTACCAGTAATGAGATCAATATTTTCGCGATCAACACCTACTACCACGGAATATTCCCGCCAGGGCGCCGGGGTGATACGCGAGCAACATTTGCAACGATTGATCATCTCCTTGCGGCGCACATTCAGGGTTATCAACGCATCAAGTCGCTGCAACCCGACAGTGTGATCGCAACCAATAACTACTCATTTTCGATTTACGAACTTGATCGTTTTTTGTTAGACACTCTCTACGCACACCACTACCAGATCACCGAGAAGGACCGCCTCGAGTGGCTGCAGGCGCGACGAGAACAGCACTATCGCGCTGTGCCGGGAGGTCGCGGCATCTATGCGCCACTCGAGAAATTTGCCCGCGGACTGTTTGCTCGCACGATTCCTCTCGCCACCGGCTTTCCGACTGCCGCCAACGAGTTAAAGAAGCTCACGACTCCACGAGTTCTCGATGTTGCTCAACTCGATTACTACGCGCCAACATTGGCAGAACACGTCACACTTCCCGGCAAAAAGACTGCCGGAGGTCGTTGGCATCGGGTTGGCCGTCCACTCTGGGACGATCGACCCGACCCCGATATGTTTTTGGATTACGTCCGCGAGGCTGGGCAGGACGGGCTACCAGTTTGGGTTGTCGAGAATGGTATGTGTGTGCGTCGTGATGACCGCGCCGTATGGCCCCGCCGTGACGGTTGGACCCGTGAGCGATATTTACGGGAAAACATCCGGTCGCTCGTCCGAGCTCGTGATGAAGGCATTGATGTGCGCGGATACTGGCACTGGACCCTGATCGACAATTTTGAGTGGGGATCGTATGAACCACGTTTCGGGCTGCACGGTCTCGGTCCTGACGGTTCCTTTCTCACGACGGATATTTCGGGCGACGACGTAGCGGGTGCATACCGTCGTATCGCCGAGGGCCTGCGTGCGGGCGACCGGAGCGTTGTGGATTGAGTGAGTCGTATTTCGTACCGGGCCGCGTCAATCTGATTGGTGAACACACCGACTACAACGAAGGTCTCGCACTACCATTCGCACTTCATCTCGGTGTCACCATTGATGTGGCGACTCGTAACGACCAACAAACATGGATCGAATTTGAGGGTGGTTCGAGGGCGCGAATTGATGTCTGCGACTCAACGGAGCAGTCACTCCAAATGGCGTCCGCAGTATTTCGGCGATCTCCCCGGCGGGGAATTGATCTGCGAGTTTCCAGCACGCTCCCCACGGGGGCCGGACTCTCTTCCTCCGCCGCCTACATTGGAGCGCTCGCGTTGGCCCTAGGCGTACGAGGGACCTTGCTCACCATGGCTCGTTTCGTTCAAGCGTGCGAAGCGGACGTCGGTAGTGACGTCGGTCTGCTCGACCAAATTGCAACCCTGGGTGCAACGGCTCAGGCCGCATCGCTCATCGATTTTTCGGAGTTAACCGTCTCGCACCATCCGTTGCCGCCATCGTGGCGATTCACCGTGGTCCATTCGGAAGTCCAACGACAGCTCGCGCACTCTGGTTATGCCGATCGCAGGAGTGAGTGCCGAGCAATATACGAACTGGTTGGTTCGTGGTCCGATCTCAACCTCACGAGCCTCAACCGACTGCCCAGTCCACTTCAACAACGCGCACGGCATATCGTCACCGAAAATCAACGGGTGCGTCACTTCGTTGCCGCAATGGCCGCTGATCACATCATCACGGCGGGGCAGATCCTGACCGAATCGCACGCCAGTCTTCGTGACGATTTCGAAGTTTCCCTACCTGCGGTTGACGCCTTGATTGACACCATCGCGGTGGTACCCGGAGTGCGTGGAGCTCGCCTCATCGGAGGCGGCTTCGGGGGATGCGTTCTCGTCTTACATGAACCAAATACTGAGGTGGCAATTCCCGGTCACCGTTCGTGGTCGGTGGAGCCCAGTGAGGGTGCCCTCGGTCGAATTACGACGAACTAGTTCCGTTCGAAACGTCAATCAGTTTTTGCAGAACTCGTGCCGCATCGCCGTTTCGTACCGCGGCACGCGCTGTGTCAAAACCGTCCCCCAAGGAGAGTGCGTCATCGGCAACGCATAGCGCTAAGGCCGCATTGGCAGTGACCACGTCGAACACCGCACCCTCCTTGCCAGCGACGAAGTCATGCAGAACGGCGACATTGGTCTCTCTATCGCCTCCACGAATAGCTGCCACATCGTGACGTATCCCGAGGCTCTGGCCCGCATCGATCCGGCGAGTGGAAATAGTTCCGCCGGCAACTTCTACCAAGGTGGCTGGGGATCCCAGCGACAGCTCGTCGAGACCATCATCGCTGTGCAGTAGCGTTGCGCGCTCGACGCCTCTGGCCAGCAGTACCGCGGCCATCTTGGGCATCATCGCTGCGTTCGCGACACCAATGAGGAGGTGTTGGACGTGACCAGGATTCGCGAGTGGGCCAAGAACATTGAAAGCGGTCGGAAAGCCCAGGGCGCGACGTATGGGAGCGAGGTGACGAAGGCCGGGGTGAAAGCGCTGAGCAAAGAAGAAGCCCATTCCCGCCTCTCGAACGCACCGAGCGACGGTCGGACCGTCAATATCAATTTTTACTCCGGCACCCTCGAGGACGTCGGCCGTTCCCACAGACGAACTTGCGGCCCGATTGCCGTGTTTAGCGACGGGAATGCCGCACGCGGCCACGGTGAGGGCCGCCATCGTCGACACATTGACTGAGTGCAGACGATCGCCACCCGTCCCAACGATGTCCATCGCCGTAGAAGGAATGTCAACCGTTTCGCACGCAGCCAGCATGGCGTCCACGAATCCGGTCATCTCCTCAACTGTCTCGCCACGCTGCGCCAACAGGGTCAACAAGCTGGCTATCAACGCAGCGTCCACGTCACCGCGCAAGACCGATCCGAGTACTTCTGTCGCTTCTGATCGGGTCAGCGTTGAGCCGTGCAGCAGGGTGTCGAGAACAGCAGCAGTGAGATCCATCTAATCCCACCAGAGGTCGTGGCTCAGCACTCCCTTGGCAATTAAGCCGAGTTGAATTTGACTTGTTCCTTCCACAATTGTCAGTTGCTTCGCATCTCGATACCACTGCTCGGTGGGGTGCTCTTCCATGTAGCCAGCTGCACCGAGAAGCTGGAGCGCAAGACTCGATGCCTTGACCCCCACCTCAGTGGCGTAGTACTTCGCCATTGAAAGATACGGCACGTACTCCTTTGTAAATTTGCCTTGGTCAGCAAGCCACGCCGACCGGTAGGTCAGCAAACGCGCCGCCTCAATCTCGGTGGACATCTTGGCGATCTCCCATTGCAATCCCTGAAATTGAGCGAGATTTCCACCAAACGCTGGGCGATTCTTGATGTATTCCGTTGCGTACATCAAGGCCCCTTCAGCGAGACCAATTCCTCGGGCGGCCACGATGGGTCGCATCGCGTTGAGACCCAACATTGCGAGTCGAAAGCCCCCAATCGCACCTATGACGTTCTGGGGACCCACTCGAACATCGTTTAGGACGAGCTCACCAGTATCAACCCCGCGAACACCCATCTTGCGGTCAACGCGCGGTCGCTTGACGCCGGGCGCTGAGGCCTCCACGATGAATCCTGTAATTGAATCGTGCAGTCGTGACGCAGGATCACCCGTTTTCGCAAACACCGTGAACCAATCGGCTTGCGCCACCCCAGAAATCCAACACTTGGTGCCGTTCAAAATCCAACCGCCCTCCACTTCGGGGTCGGGCGTTGCTCGCGTCTGCATACCGGCGACATCCGATCCACCACCAGGCTCACTCAGAGCGAAGGCGGCTCGACGACGACCCGAGGCAATGTCCGGCAAGTACTGGAGCTTTTGTTCCTCTGAGCCCGCAATCATGATGGGCCCCGTAGGAAGCCGCGTCAGGAGCAACATCAGACCCGTCACGTTGGAATACTTCGTGACCTCTTCAATTGCGAGCGTCAGACCCATGATGCCAGCACCAGATCCGCCGTACTCCTCAGGGATGCAGAGTCCGAGGAGATCCGCATCGCGGAAGGCGTCAAAGATGTCCTGGGGGTACTCCCCTGTTGCGTCAATTTCCCTCATACGAGGTTTGATTTTGTCGACGGCCAATTTCCGTACAGTCGCCCGTAGGGCTTCGAGTTCGGGGGTAAGCGAAAAGTCCATAGCGGCAACTTATCGGAGTTTTGGGCTGTCCTTCCCACTCAGCGGCTGTGCCAACATGGAGGGGTGAATACCTTCCATCGCCCCACCTCGCTCGAACGCCTCCGCAATGAATCCTTCGATGTTGTGGTTATTGGAGCGGGTATGACGGGGGCCGGGGTGGCTGTCGACGCTGCTCACCGAGGTCTTCGAGTCGCCCTCATCGATAGTGGCGATATCGCCTCCGGCACTTCCTCCAAATCGTCGAAAATGGTCCATGGCGGTCTGCGATACCTCCAGCAACGTGAGTTTCGATTGGTCTACGAGAATCTTCACGAGCGACAGCGGCTTCTTAAAAACGCTCCGCACCTCGTTCGAATACTGCCCTTCTTGATTCCACTGTTTGGAAAAAACGGTGCAGTGGCGAAGGCGCTCGTCAAGGGATATTCGTCGGCGTTGCGCCTCTACGACATGACGGGTGGTTGGCGAATCGGAAAGAAGTATCGAAAGGTATCGCGCCAGCAAGCCCTCCGCCATCTTCCGACTCTGAACGTCGAGCGTCTCGTGGCGGGGTTCCTCTACTTTGATGCCCGCGGCGACGACGCCCGCGTAGCCCTGACACTTGCCCGCACCGCAGCCGATCCGTTCGGTGCGGCCGTTGCCAACTACGTGAGGGCGATTGCCTTTACCCACAACGAAGCATCGCGAGTCGACGGGGTTGTGGTCCGTGATGAGATCAGCCACGAGGAGTGGCGTATTCAAACCAAATGTGTCGTCAATGCCACTGGGGTCTGGGTCAACGAGATTGTCGAACTCGCGGCGCAGACGTCGTCATCCACCATTACGCCAGCTAAGGGCGTCCACATCTCCGTTCCCGCTGATCGCCTACCTGCGGACGTCGCCGCGGTCCTGGCTGTACCGGGCGACCGGCGCAGCATCTTCGTTGTGCCGTTCGAAGAGGCGCCCTACACGTTTGTCGGTACGACTGATACGCCATTTGATGGTGATGTCGATTCACCGTTCTGCGATGCCGCCGACGTTGCCTACTTACTCGCAGCTGTCAATGCCTCGACGTCGTCACACCTCACCACCGATGACATCACGGGTGTGTGGGCCGGCTTGCGACCCTTGATCGCTCCTAAGGACGGCAAAAAGATTCGCGAACGAACCGCTGACCTGTCTCGGCGCCATCAGGTCAACGTCACACGGGATGGAATGATTCACGTCACTGGCGGTAAGTGGACGACATACCGAGCCATGGCTGAGGATGCCATGAAAGAAGTACACAAGAAGGTTGGTCGCATGAAACCAACGCGAACGACCAACTTGCGTCTCTTCGGCGCACCGTCGCGGTCCGACAATGTCAAAAATTTGACAGGGCTCGAACTACACCTCTACCAAAGATTCGGCACTGAGAGGCACGCAATTTTGTCCATGATTGACAATGATCCCTCCCTCGCGGCTGAGGCGATTCCTGGCCTTCCGTACACCAAAGCCGAACTCCTCTACTCCGCCGAACATGAAATGGCTACATCGCTGACTGACATCCTGAGCCGCCGTTGCCGAGCTCACATACAAGACGCCCGGGCCACTCTGACCGCCGCTCCCGAAATTGCCCAGCTCATTGCACCAGCTATGCATTGGACACCCGATGATGTCAGTCGTGAAGTATCGGAGTTTCAATCCCTCATTGCACGTGAGTTCGCTCACGCCGGACTTCGTCTGTAGGTTGCGATGACCGAGCCCACTATGCCGATTGAACTTCCTGAGGGCGAACTTCGGGTTCGCTTCGAGGGAGCGCCCCTGCCAGCGGACGTTCTGCAGGCACTCCACGATTCCGCGATTCCGGTGACCGTCGATACGTCTGAGCGCCACGACCACGGTCGCGACTGGTGGCCCCTTACCATCGGCTGGGCCGCACACGGTGAAGTGCCAGCGTTGCCTGGTGTCGTGATGTTCCCTCGATCGACACACGACGTAGCAACTGTGCTACGAATCGCCCACAACGCTCAGATTCCCGTCACGCCCCAGGGCGGACGTAGTGGTGTGGTGGGTGGTGCGATCCCGACAACCGGAGGGATCGCCCTCGACCTCACCAGACTCAACTCGGTGATCAGTCTCGATGAAGAGTCGATGACGGTCACGGTTGAAAGCGGCTGCTTTGGGCCGGACCTCGAGAACTATTTGAATCAACGAGGGTTTACGGCAGGACACTTCCCACAGTCCTTTGAGCTCGCGACCGTCGGTGGGTGGCTTGCGTGCCGTGGCGCGGGTCAGCTGTCCAACCGGTACGGAAAGATTGAGGACATCGTCCGGGGACTCACAGTCGTTCTGGCCAACGGAACAATAATTGAGACGGGAAATCGTGGGCCACGATCCGCCGTCGGTCCCGATCTCACTCAGATCTTTGTCGGGAGCGAGGGCACTCTCGGCGTTATTACCAACGCGACGTTAACTATTCGGCGACTTGCCAGTCATCGCGCCGTTGCGGCCTACAGCTTCGTCACCGTGCGAGAGGGCCTCGACGCCTGTCGACGAATTATCCAGCGCGACGCCCGACCCGCAGTCCTTCGCTTGTACGACGTGCCGGAATCACAGCGAAACTTCAAGATTGATCGTTGTGCCCTCGTAGTTCTTGACGAGGGAGAAGTGGACTTCGTGACCACCGCCATGAAGATTGTGGAGGAAGAGTGTGCCAGCGGCCAGCGCGAAGATGATGCGATTGTTCACCACTGGCTCGAGCACCGAAATAACGTGAGTGCTCTCACGCCACTCTGGTCTCGCGACATCGTTGTTGACACGATTGAAGTTGCGGGGCCCTGGTCAACGTTGATGCCAATTTACGAGGCCGTTACTGCCGCGATCTTGGCGATACCCAGTACGGTAACGGCAACGATGCACCAAAGCCACGCCTACCAAGACGGCGCATGCCTCTACTTCACGTTTGCTGGACGGCCCGAAAGTGATCTTGAGGGTTACTATCGCTCCGTCTGGGATGCTGCGAGTCATGCCGTCATACAGAACGGTGGAGCACTTTCGCACCATCACGGTGTTGGGCGAAATCGCGCGCGGTTCGTGCCGGAAGCTCTCGGATCGGGATTCGAAGTACTACGCCACGTAAAGGAATCTCTCGATCCTCACCACATTTTGAACCCGGGGGTTCTTGGCCTCGGTGGTGCAGCGTGGTAAGCGCTCTCGTTGTTGACATCGGTACCACGTCACTTCGCACGGCGCTAGTCAGCCGGGATGGCAATGTCCATCACGTGGAACAACGGCCACTCACGGTTCGTTCTCCGCAGCCCGGCGAGGTCGAACTTGATGCCAATGAAATTGCCGCACTCACGCTCGAATGCGCCACGGCCACGATTCTGGCGGGTGGTCCCGCCGATGTCGTGGGGATTGCAAACCAGCGCCAGACCACTGTTCTCTTCGATGCCAATACTCGCACGGCCCTCGGCCCCGCCCTCGGCTGGCAAGACCTTCGGACCGTTTTTGACTGTCTCATGCTCCAGCCTCATGGACTGCGGGTGGCACCAAACCAAATGGCAACGAAGGCAAAGTGGTTGTGGGAAAACGCGGGCCAGCCCGCTGGCGATATTCGTGTCGGGTCGCTCGATACCTGGATCGCCTTCGTTCTCAGCAATGGCTCCTTGCACGTCAGTGACCATTCAAACATTGGTCTCTCTGGTCTGATCGTTCACGACCTTTCTGGTTACGACCAAGAGATTGTTCGTCTCCTAGGACTCCGAGAAGAGATGCTGCCGTCCATTGTTCCCACCTCTGGGTACCTTGGCGATGCGACAGCGCTTCCGGGAAGCCCGGCCATCATGGCGTTAGTGGGCGATCAGCCTGCGTCGCTCTTCGGACAAAACTGCACTGAGGTCGGACAGACCAAAATCACATTCGGCACCGGTTCGATCCTCGAGCAGCGTACGGCGCGTCAGGCTCCCGACACATTGACGCGCTTTGATTCAGGCTGTTTCCCGACGCCGATTTTTAGTACCTCAAGTGCAATCGAATGGGGCGTTGAAGCCATCACATTGAGCGCTGGAACGTGTATCGAATGGTTGCGCGATGACTTGGGAGTCATCGCCTCACCCCAAGAAACGGACCTGATTGCCCGTTCGGTTCCCTCTTCCGACGGCGTGCTGTTTGTGCCAGCCCTCCTAGGCCTCGGGACCCCACAGTGGGACTTTGGTGCACGTGGTGCGTTTTTCGGACTCACACGAGGCTCGTCAAAAGCTCACCTCGTAAGGGCCGTATTGGAAGGCATCGCACACAATGCGGTGGACCTCATTGAGGCGGCCGAAGCAGAAACGGGAATCGCCATCGACACCGTACGTGTCGATGGCGGGATGACCAAAAACGACTTCCTCATGAGTGCGTTGGCCGATGCGTCCGGACGGGTCGTCGAAATTTCCGCCGAGGCGGAATCTACGACGCGGGGTGCAGGTTTGATGGCTTTAGTGGCTGCGTCAGAGCTCACCCTTGCCGACGTCGGCGGACTGTGGCACTCCCGAGCGAGTCTCGCGACCCATCAAACCGAAACTGATCGGCGAGCGGCTCGCGAACGGTGGCAGGACGCCATCCATCGTGCGGAGAAGACACTCCCCGATCTTTCGTCAGTCTCTTTCTAGACATTCTCCAACAGAGGACGCGACAGCATTAGTTCTCGGGCGTTATTTAACGCCACAACCCCCGTCACCACACCGTGACGACGGTAGTGAGCTAGCCACTTCCCGTCCTCGGGCGAGCCTGACACGAAGGTGACCTCATCACTCGGACGGGAGTGACCCAGCATTTGTATTTTCTTGCCGTACTGATCGCTCCAAAAGTACGGCACTGTCGTAAACGGTTGCAAGTCTTCTGTGAGTATCGATCGCGCAATGTAGGACGCGTGATCATTGGCTATCTGCCAGTGTTCAATGCGGACGTGTTCCGTTTCCCCAGCCGAAGTAAATGGAAAGACGGCAACATCCCCAGCACCGTAGATGCCCGGCGCGGCCAAGAGGTACTCATCAACAACGAGACCGCGCTGAATGGCTACACCCGAACTTTCGAGCCACTCGCAGTTTGGCACGGCTCCGACGCCGGCGACGACTGCATCAGCCTCCATCGAACCATCGGCAAGGATGACCTGAAAGCCCGAGGGAGTTCGAGCCACGTCGAGGACGCTTTGATTGACCCGGAGTTCAATCCCTGCAGCACCCGGCAACCCCTCCAGCCATGTCGCCACCTCTTCGCCTACGACACCTTGTAATGGGCGGGCTTGCGCCTCAAGAACAATGGGGCGTAATTCGCGGGCGTGCAGGGCCGTCGCCACTTCTGCACCGATAAAGCCTCCGCCAATAACGGCAACGGTTGCGCGCTGTGGTAAAGAGTCGCACGTGGCTGCGAGTTGCTGGGCGTCATCGAGAGTCCGCATGGTGAAAATCTCGTTATCCGCGGAAAATGGGAGGCGGCGAGCGCGAGCTCCCGTCGCAATAACGACATAGGTACCTTCAACTTCACGACCCGACTTCGTACGTATGGTCCGCGATGACACATCTAACTGCTGGGCGGCGTCACCCAAGATCCACTCCGCCTCTAGCTCAGCCAACTGCTCCGTTGACAGCAGCCCAGTTTTTTCGATCCCCCACTTCCCCTGAAGGACCTGCTTGCTCATCGGAGGACGGTCGTACGGTAGGTGTGGCTCATCGCCAATCACGGTGATCTCGCCGGAAAAGCCCTCGCGTCGTAAAGCACTCGCGGTGCGAACGCCGGCGAGTGACGCACCAACGATGACAACTCGCTTCACGAACAGAGACTAACGGGCAAACATCGCCAACCACTGCTCGGCACTCGCGGGGGCCAAGGCATAGTTAAAGCGGCGGAGATACTCCATGGGAGCGGAGCGATCTGCGGAGTACAGGTGACCTGGGAATATCACTGTGTCGTCGGCAATTCGCATTAGGCGTTGGTGCAATGTGCGGTACATCTCCTCGGGATCGGCGCCGGGGAGGTCGGTGCGTCCACAGCCTTCGAGAAACAAGGTGTCGCCACTGACGAGTCGACCGTCGACCAAGAAGCACTGACTTCCAGGAGTGTGCCCCGGGGTATGGATAAGTTCAATATCGATGCTTCCCACACTGACAACATCAGATGACTCGTGGGCTACGAGCGAGTCCGGCCCGACTCCCGTGCGTCGTTCAACCCACGGAATCTCATCGCGTTGAACGTGAATTGGAACATCCACAACTTCAAGTAGTTCGCTGATACCTGAAATTGCGACACCCATCATCTCTCCACCTACGTGGTCGGGGTGATAGTGCGTTGCCAAAACTCCCGTCACTCGGAGACCGTCAGCGGTGACCTTGTCCACGATTTCACCCGGGGCGTAAGCGGGGTCCACGATGACCGCCTCACCGGACTCACGGTCTCCGATCACGTAGACGAAATTGACCATCTGTCGCGCGAGCTGATCTCCGACCGCGAAATCACGCCCTGCCAACCACTGTTGGAAATAAAGACGCTCAGTCACTCGTCCATCTTCTCGACACGCGGTGCGATTTCCTCGACTTTGGCTTTGGTAGCGACGAGTCTCTCTTCCAACGCCTCGACGATCTCCGCGCCACGCTGTAGTCGCGCTATTAAGTCATCGACGTTCACATCAGGACCTTCTAAGTAGGCGACAATGTCGTCCAACTCACGTGTTGCTTCTTCCCAGGAACCAACCTCAGCCACGTTCCTCCCCTTTCTTAGAGTTCACAGTTGCCTCGAGCGAGCCGTCGCTCAGAGCAATTTTGACAACAACGCCGAGAGCCACGTCACTCACTGATCGAATCGTTGCCCCGTCCGTTCCGCTGACGATCGCCCAACCTTGGGCCAAACGACGTTGAGGTTCATAGGCCGCAAATAGCTGGCGAATTGCTCTCAAGCGGTCGCTCGACTGCTGCGTCGACTGTCGCGCCGCCCTCAGCATCGCCGAGGCAGCCTGAAGGAGCATTCGATGCTCGACAGTGAGGCGATTCCGGGCAGTGGAGAGTATCTCGCGGCGAGCCGAAGTTAGAAATTGGCTGGCATCGTCGAGAACCTCTTTCGCCGCCGCACTTAGCCGCTCCGCGTTGGCACGAACCCCGGTGTTATACGAATCCCTCGCGTGGGTTGCGAGTGCGGCGCCGAGCGCCGTTGGGGTGATGGCAAAGCGGTGTGCCGCGAGATCGGCGACCGAAGAGTCGCCGGTATGTCCGATACCGGTCCAGACGGGAGTTGCGCTTGCTCCAATGGCCCGCGCAATCCTTTCATCGTCGAAGCAGGAGAGGTCCGCCTTGGAACCTCCACCTCGAATGATGCAGATCACATCGACGTGGAGTGTGTCGAGTTGTCGAATCGCCGCGGAAATCGCTGGAGGTGCACTATCCCCCTGCACGGGTACTGGGACGGACTTCACCGAGAATGCAAGTCCCGAGCCTTCCAATTGTCCGAGAAAGTCTTTGTATCCTTCGGTGTTCGGACTACCAATCAGACCGACCGAGAGAGGCATTGCTGCCAAGGTGCGTTCTTTATTGGCGGACAGCACACCCTCGGCGCTTAGTCGCGCAATGAGTTCTTGCAATCGACGAGCGGCCTCCCCCAACATGGAGTCCACGTCAAGTTTCGTCATGACGACCGAAATGTCACCCCGGGGTTTATAGACATCGATGTAGCCGCAGAAATTGATAACTGAACCGGCCTTCAACATGATTCCTTGTTCAGATAGGGCCGACCGGATGGTCGTCCAGGTGCTCTCCCAGCACTTCACTTTGATGAGAGCATCGGCCCCCGCGGCGTCCTTCACATCGATGTAGAGATGGCGCTTCTCGTACGGATCTTTTGACAGCTCCCCACGAATCCAACGTTGCGAAGAACGCCCGAAGTCACCCGCCAGTGTCACTGCGATCTCTTCGAGATAGTCTGCGACCGAAAAAGGGGTCTCGGTACTGACTCCAATCTCGCTGACCACGTGGCGAGACTACCGTTCCCGTGGGAGTAAGCCGGCGATTGCGTCGCCTCAAGAAAAGTGGGAA
This sequence comes from uncultured bacterium, assembly GCA_963977995.1. Lineage (GTDB taxonomy): Bacteria > Actinomycetota > Acidimicrobiia > Acidimicrobiales > RAAP-2 > RAAP-2. The sequence continues at coordinate 13,599 of CAXBRG010000009.1, forward strand.
GATAGTGCGGGACGGTGAGTCGACTGGGTAGTCGCACCGGGAAACCGGTGAGGAAGGTCGGGGCTCCGCAGAGCAGGGTGCTCACGAAATGTGTGTCGAGGTGACTCGCAGGAAAGTGCCACAGAGAAGAGACCGCCGATGGCCGCAAGGCACAGGCAAGGGTGAAACGGTGCGGTAAGAGCGCACCAGCATCACGGGTGACCGTGATGGCTAGGTAAACCCCACCCGGAGCAAGGTCAAACGTGGGAGAAGGGCTGCTCGCCCGTCTGGTTCGCCAGACTCTCCAGGTGGACCGCTGAGATGGATGGCTACACAACTTCGGAAACGAAGTGGACAGAACCCCGCCTATAGGTCGACTCACCGTCCCGCTATCACCGATAGCGTTACATTTCGCAGTAACTACTTTGACCTTCACCCGTGCCACTACTTCCATTTCAAGAACTCCCCTATTCCGACCCTGGTTCGCCGGACTTACGCTCCCCACTTCGCTTTTTGCTGTGGACAGGTCGCCAGCAGAAATGGATGATCCTCGCCGGCATCGTCTTTGGCGTCATTTGGATGCTGTCGCAGGCGCTGCTGTGGACGGCCGTCGGCGCTGCCGTGGACCACGGATTTGAAAAGAAGAGCTTCGCCGCCGTCGCACAGTGGGGCCTCCTCATCGTTTTCCTCGGTGTGGTTCAAGGAGTTAGCGGTGCCGTTCGCCACCAATTCGCTGTTACCAACTGGCTTCGCGCCACCTTCCGATCAATCCAACTCGTCGGGCAACATCTCAGCACCGTTACGACGGCCGCCACGGAAGCCATTCCCGCGGGCGACATCGTCGGTACCGTAGCGATGGATGCCATGCGTGTCGGCGGAGCCTTCGACGTAATTCCTCGGTTTATCGGCGCACTTGTTTCGTGGCTAGTGGTCTCTGTGATTTTGCTGACGACGTCGGTGAAATTGGGTCTCATCGTGCTGATCGGTGTGCCCGTCCTCGCAAGTCTCACCCGACCGCTCATGCGGCCGCTACACGAACGGCAGCGAGCTCAGCGCGAAGTTTCAGGCAAGCTCGCCGCGCTCGGTAGTGACACCGTGGCCGGATTACGCATTCTCCGTGGCGTCGGAGGCGAGGATGTCTTTCTCGCGAACTACGTCACTGCCAGCCGGGAGGTCGAGCGTGCGGGCGTCGAAGTCTCGAAGCCGCAGTCTGCGTTGGAGTCCGGTCAAATCCTCCTACCCGCAATTTTGACGGCGGTCGTCACCTACTTTGGCGCCCACGACGTGGTGGACGGCACCCTCCAAGCTGGGCAACTTGTCGCGTTTTTTGGCTACGCCACGTTTCTCACGACACCACTTCGTACCGTTATTGAGTTTGTTATTGCGGGCACTCGTGCCATCGTCGGCGCTCGAAAGGTCTTGGCGATACTTACCGTAGAACCTCCATTGACGCACGGCGGCGGATCAGTCGAGTGGCCCACCCATGCGTCATCACTCAACGACCCCGACAATGGCGTGACTCTCCGGCGCGGTGTCTTTTACGGGCTCGTTACCGAGACCATTGCAGAGGCTTCCGCGATTGCGGATCGATTGGGGCGATTTACCGAAGCTCCCGTTCTGATTGGGCATACTCCACTCAGTGAAATCGACCTAGGAAGCGTCCGTAAGAACATCGTGGTGAGCGAAATCGAGCCACACCTATTCTCGGGGTCTCTCCGAGATGAACTCGATCCCCACCGTGAACGATCCAACGCCGAAATTTTCAGTGCATTGGCGACGGCCAGCGCACTCGACGTACTGGACGCCGCACCTGACGGGCTGAGCACCAACATCGAAGAACGGGGACGTTCATTCTCGGGAGGCCAACGTCAACGTCTCACCCTGGCGCGGGCCCTCTTGCTTGATCCCGAGTACCTCGTACTCGTAGAACCAACGTCGGCCGTCGATACCCATACCGAAGGACGCATAGCTCGCGAGCTGCGAGACGCTCGCCTCGGTCGAACCACCGTCATTGCAACGTCGAGCCCGCTCCTCTTAGAAAAAGTGGATGAGGTAATCGTGGTGCGCGACGGACGAGTGATTGACCAGGGCAGCCATGAACAGCTCCTGCTCACCAACTCGTGGTATCGCCAACTCATCGTGCGCGGTGACGAATGAGCCTTCTCCCAATTTCTTCACCGGCCGACGTTCGCCGTCACGCAATTCGTTTGACGAAGCGTTTTCGGCCGGACATCCTCCAGATGCTCGCACTCTACGCCGGTGCATCTGCGGCGGCTCTTGTCGGTCCGTGGGTTGTCGGGCAGCTAGTTGAGCACGCACTCGACCACTCACTCACGCCATCCATCATCACTGAATTGACGGCGAGCCTGATTCTCTCCTCTCTCGGCAACACGGTTCTCAACTATTTTGCGCGTCGAAAGAGCTACGTTCTCGGCGAACGAGTCTTTGCAACCTTGCGCGAAGAGTTCCTCGCATCGGTTTTACGATTACCGCTCATTACCGTTGAACGAGCCGGAACGGGCGACCTCCTCAGTCGAACAACCAATGACGTTGAGGCTCTGAGTCGAACCGTCCGTTTCGCGTTGCCAGAGTGGACCGTGGCCATCGTCCAGACCCTGTTGACCGGTGTCGCCATGCTCATTGCTGGACCACTGGTGGCACTCGCAGCCTTGGTCGCCCTACCGCTCTTAACTCTTTCAACGAAGCGGTACCTCACCTTCGCTGGACCCGGATACACCCGCGAGCGAATCGCCTACGCGACTCTCTTTGGCTCTATCTCCGAAGCCGCAGAAGGCGCGAGGACGATCGACGCCCTGCGGCTCAATCGTCGCCAGAGGATGCGGGTGGAGTCCAATATCAACGAAACGTTCCTATCTGAGATGTACACGTTGTCCATGCGCTTGTGGTGGTTTCCGATTACCGAGGCGAACTTTGCGTTCTCCGTTGCCACCACTCTTCTGTGGGGTGGTTGGCTGTACGTTCACGGCCACGTCAGTGTGGCCGCCGCCACCGCTGTCACCCTCTACGTCGTGCAACTCACCGATCCTTTGGACCGTGTCGTCGCGTGGCTCGATGAGCTGCAGGTTGGACAAGTGGCATTGGCTCGCCTCATTGGCGTTGCCGAAGTTACGGATTCCCGTGATGCTTCTGACGAGTCGCCATCGGGAGAACGCATAGTCATTGAGGACGTTCGTTACGCCTATCGAAAGGATCACGATGTCCTTCACGGAGTGTCATTGACGATCGAACCAGGCGAACGTCTCGCAATCGTTGGTCCCTCCGGCGCCGGAAAATCAACTCTTGGTCGACTTATTGCGGGCATCGATGTTCCCAGGGAGGGCTCAATCACAGTTGGTGGGGTTTCCATTGCCAATCTGCCATTGGCCAGCATACGTACACACGTTGCATTAGTCACACAGGAACATCATCTATTTATTGGTTCGCTACGAGACAATTTGCGCCTCGCCGATACCGATGCGAGCGATGAACAACTCATTGCGGCCCTAGAAGCCGTCGACGCCCGTGAGTGGGCGACGCAACTTCCCGAGGGTCTCGCGACGGAACTTGGAACAACGGGTTACACCATTACCCCGGCACAGGCCCAACAGATTGCACTTGCGCGTCTCGTCTTAGCCAATCCGCACACTCTCGTCCTGGACGAAGCCACCGCGATGTTGGATCCTCGAGCGGCTCGCCACCTTGAGCGAAGTTTGGCGGCGGTTCTTGAGGGCCGGACAGTCATTGCCATCGCACATCGGCTTCATACGGCCCACGATGCCGATCGTGTGGCCGTCGTCATCAATGGCCGTATTGCAGAACTCGGGACACACGAGGAACTCCTACTTCACAATGGCGAGTACGCCGCCCTCTGGAGAAGTTGGCGAAGCGAGGGGTCAGTCAACTCGTAAGATTTCGACGTGAGCGCGACGCGACCAATTGACGGCGCCGAAATCGCACGCTGCCCGCACCGAGTCGCCCTTATTCGCGGGGGGCCTCAGCCCGTTCCTGTCCGCATTGCCGATGAATCGAGCGATCGACGGCAACGAGAATCTCAACGACTAACCGAGAAGATTTTCAACGACATCTCCGCAGCGTTTCCCGACGCCGTGTACCCGGCGACAAAGTCTGAAACCACAGAGCACATTGGCCGCGGTGCCGAAATCATTGTCGCCCCGCGTCTGCCGGATGACGTTCAGGGGGGCCGCCGAGCATTCGTTGACGTTCTGGTCCGAACGGGTCGCACTGGAACGAACTACACCTATGCGCCGATCATTATCCGAAATATCATCGTCGCCGATCCTGCGTCGACTCGGCGAATTCGTACGGGCTCGACGCATCTCCTTCGCCTCAGTGAGGCCGAGTGGCGTGATGGCGTCACGCACCGCCGAACGCCCGCTGTCACACGGGCCGGTCTCGCCCTCGCTCATTCCTACCGAGTCTTAGAGGCGCATGGGTGGGCGCCGTCCGAGCCAGTCGGTGGACTCTTCGACCGTGACGGCACGTTGTGGTGGCTTGAACTCGGCCCGGAGGCCTCGCCGTTCTCACTCGACATCTATGACGCCGCCTTTGCCGAACGTCAATCCGTCCTCCTCCAGCGCGACTTATGGGAGAAAGGCGATGCCCCCTACCCCACCACCCCTTTTTGGCACCGCGAATGCGAATTCTGCCCGTTTTCGGCATCGTGCCGCCAGATTCTCGAAGAGAGTCACGACGTCTCACTCGTACCGTGGACCAAATTCTCAGAGCAGATTCTCCTCAAGGAAGCGGGAGTCACC
>CAXBRG010000010.1:0-16856 GCA_963977995.1 uncultured bacterium
CGAATGACGGTCATGACTCTCTCGACTTCCGCGGCGGTCGGTGGATGCACGCCATCAACATCCTCGCGGAGCAGTACCAAGCGAATCCAGCGAGCGAGACGAGAAGGGTGCCACATCCGCAGCTCGCGGCAATCAGCGTTTTCCAGTGTTAGTAGTCGATCGTCCAACGTCATTTCATCGAGCCACGATGACTCTTCCGCCATGATGTACGCCTGACGAGCCAGGATCGGCACCACGTCGCGCCCCGCCACTCGATTCAGCACCGGGATAACCGAATGACGTACATCGTTGCGAACGATGGTGAGGTCGTCGTTCGTTGCGTCAGTCACAAATTCGACACCGGACTGCTCCACAAAGGCCCGCAGTTCGCTCCGGCGAATGAGTAGAAGGGGCTTCGTGGGAGAACCGACCATTGGGGAGAGACCGTCCCGACCGGCTCCGCGTAGAAGATTGATCACAATGGTTTCGGCGAGGTCGTCCATCGTGTGGCCCGTGATGGCTCCGACTGGCAGAACGGCGCGGCGAGCCGCCCTAGCCCCCGCTTCCACGCCCTTGCCCGCGTCAACGGTGACATCGTGAACAGTGACCGGTACGCCGAGTCGTTCGGCGAGTGCACGAACGCAACGGGCATCGATATCGCTATCGGCCCGCAGGTGGTGATTGACGTGGTGCAGGTGCAGTGAGTGACCCGCTTGATGGGCTAGCAAGGTGAGACCCACCGAGTCGGGCCCGCCCGATACCGCAACGTGCAGGGTTGCACCACTCGCGGGAAAGCGGCATCGTGGCAATAAGTCTCCGGCACCGGTCACGGCGACACGATACGACACCCCACGCGGATTGAAGCAGCCGTTTTGATAATCATTCTCATTGTGGCTAGCCTCGGAGTATGCGCGCAATGGTCTTTGCCTTCGTCACGGCCGGGGCCACAACTGCTGGGGGGATATTGGCGTTACGCGTTCGCGATCGCCTCCACCTCATTCTCGGACTCTCCGCCGGCCTACTCCTCGGTCTGGTCGGGTTTGACCTACTGCCCGAGGTGTTCTCCCAGAATCGCCACGAATTTCTTGGAACTCGCGCGGTCTCAATTGCCATCGTGGCCGGATTCTTGGCGCTGCACGGCGTCGAAAAACTGTTCGCGACGCACGAGCCGCAGCACTCTGACTACGGCGAGGGGCACACCCACAAGCACGTTGTCGGAACGCTCAGTGGACTCGCGCTCATTGCTCACGTATTTCTTGATGGTGTGGGCATTGGCGCGGCGTTCCAAGTGTCACATCAGCTCGGTATCTCTGTTTTTCTCGCACTTCTTGTTCACGCTTTCAATGACGGACTCAACTCCGTCACTTTCATGGTGCGTCACGGCAAGATTTCTCAACGGGCGATATATCTCGTTATTGCGGATGCCGTTGCTCGCGTTGCGGGTGCCGCGGTGGGTACAACGTTTCTCATCAGTGGTGATGACATCACGCTGTACTTGGCACTCTTCACCGGTTTCGTTATCTACATCGCTACTGCGCACATCCTGCCCGAGGCCCACGCCAGCCACCCCACTCGCTGGACGCTTCTCTCCACGGTGGCCGGCATCGCGGTGATGTGGGTTGTGGTGGCTCATGGCGCGTAGAACGCGCCCACTCATTGAACAGGCCTTCCGAACGAGCGAAGGCTTCACGAGTGCTCGAGAACTCCATGAGATGATTTCTGACCGTGGCGAACGAGTCGGCCTCGCCACCATCTATCGCGAACTTCGACGGATGCTGGCGGCGGGAAGCTTGGATGTGCTCCACGATCACCGTGGTGAAGCGCGCTACCGGTGGTGCGGGGCGGGGCACCATCACCACCTGGTCTGTGGCCGCTGTGGTCGCACGGCAGAGATCGACGGACACGACTTGGAACGATGGATTGAGTCGGTGGCTGCATCGGCCGATTTCGCCGACGTGGAACATGTGGTCGAACTCATCGGAACGTGCCGACAGTGCCGCTAGTCCATCTCGTTCCTGACACGCGAAGTGGTGTTCCTCTCTGGCGTTTCCCCGACCTGCCCGTGGCGAATCTGAACCTGGCGATCACTTCTCGAGCTGGTGGAGTGTCGACTGGTCCCTACGCCGGGCTCAACCTCGGAACGCACGTTGGTGATAGTCCGGCAGCCGTTGCCCTTAACGGCCTGATGCTCTCCAGTGCTTTCGGCGGCGACCGAGTTGCCTTTGTCAACCAGGTTCATGGGACTCACATCGTCCCGGTCGCCGACATCACCGCCGATACCAACGCCGACGGCATTGTCGTGGACTCGGGTGATGCCCCGGCGGGCATTCGTGTCGCTGATTGCGTGCCGCTCGCGTTGATCAACGTCCGGGCACAACGATGCGTTCTCGTTCACGCGGGCTGGCGTGGCTTAGCTCTCAACATCATTGAAGAGGCACGCCGTTTCGCGGGCCAGCCTGGAGAGGAGTTGATCGCCGCCGTGGGGCCGTCAATCTCCGGGGCGGCGTATCAGGTGGGTCCCGACGTCATCGCCGCACATCCCGATTTCGCGCGTCACGCTCGACCCGATGCCGGCGATCGCGCGCTACTCGACCTTCGAGCTGTCGTGACCTCCCAACTCGCGCGAGTCGGAATTGATGAGAATCACACGTGGATGTCGCATGAGGTCACCGACGGTGGAGGGACATTCTTCTCCGATCGTGCGGAGCGACCGTGCGGACGGTTTGCGCTTCTGGCACGGTGGGAGTCGTAGCATGACATCTGTGCCGCAACGGGCCGAACGATTTAGATATCTCGGACTCGACGTTCACGGCTCCACACTCCGTGGCCGTTACGAGTGCGACGGCGACACCTTCACCGAGACGATTGAGTTTTCGCACAGCCTCACGCAGAATGCCGAGGCCGTGCTTGCTGTTGCCGAACTGTGGTACCTCACGGCCGGTCTCTCCTACTACAAGGCCCGCGCCGCCCACATTCTCGATGTGGGCGACCTTCCCCTCGGCGTGGCGGGACGCGAATTTCTGTTCGCCGCACTCCATGACGGGCTCGGTGAGTTTGCGTATCGCAACGACCTCGATCTCTCTGACGTGCGTCTCGAGGGCGGTGCGAACGTGGTCCCCACGCAACCCGTCCTTGATAGTCACGCCGTCCTCACGCCGTTTGGTGGCGGCATCGATTCGGTCGTGACCGTTCGCGCACTCGCTCCCAGCCTCACGAACCGCTTGTTCATCATGAGTCCCTCCACGGGTACGTTTGCGCCGTTGGAGGCCACGGCCGCACTGATGGGTCGTGACATCCAACGAGCGACACGCACACTCGACCCTCGTATCACGACCCCCACATCGCGCTACTTCAATGGCCACGTGCCCGTCACCGCCATGGTGACTCTGCTGGCCACCGTTAGTGCTCTCGCCACGGGACGTGGCGGAGTCGTCATGAGTAACGAACACTCGGCGTCGGTCCCCAACATGATGCGCGGATCGCAGGCGATCAATCATCAGTGGAGCAAGTCGGGACAGGCCGAACGACTGCTGGCGGACGCCATCAGTGAACGGTGCGGAACGGCGCTCACGGTCGCGAGTTTTCTACGGGATCGCAGTGAACTGTGGGTCGCCCGTGAGTTCGCGCGCTACCACGACGTCCTTCCCACTTTCCGCAGTTGCAACCGAGCCTTCCGCCAAAGTCACGCTGATCGGGCTGCGCAGTGGTGTGGAGAGTGTGACAAGTGTCTCTTCATTGCACTCGTGCTCGCTCCCTTTATGGATGCTTCCCAGCTCGACATCATCTTTTCGGGAACATCACCACTTCGTCGGAGTGAACTCGACGGCGCTCTTCGCACCCTGGTAGGTCTTGGCGCGCAGAAGAAGCCGTTCGAGTGCGTGGGTGACCCAGACGAGTGTGCCGTCGCCCTCCGAGCCGTGGTGTCGCACCCCGACTATTCCGATATTCCCCACCTCCACGCCATCAGCCGAGAGATCGCAACGGAACTAACCCTCGATGACTTACTTCAACCACAAGGAGCAAGCCGTGTCCCGGCCTCGTGGATTTCGTGAGCTAGCCAATCGACGTGTTGGTATCTGGGGCGTCGGCATCGAGGGTCGCGCGGCGCACCGTGCAGCGCGCGTGTTCACTGACGACATCGTCCTCGTGGACGATGCGCCATCCAGTCCCGATGTCCTCGCCACGAATGATGGTGGTCTCACGGCTCTGGCGACCTGCGAGATTGTTCTCAAGAGCCCAGGGATTCCGCGTCGACGAGCTGATGTCGAGCAACTAGCGCACCAGGTTCATCTCACGTCCGCCCTCGAGGTCTGGCTGGCCGGGACCGATCGATCGCGCGTCATTGCAGTGACCGGCACGAAAGGGAAGTCAACCACGACCGCCCTGATCGACTTCTTCCTCCGCGCCGAAGGTGCGTCATCTCGTCGCGTCGGTAATAGTGGCGAGCCGCCCTACGACACCGAGCAAGCAGATACCGAGTGGACTGTTCTCGAGGTATCCAGCTTCCAAGCCGTCGATCTGATCGAAGCGCCGGGCATTGTTGTGGTGACGTCCCTCGGCGCCGATCACCTCGACTGGCACGGCTCACTCGATCACTACCACCGTGACAAGTTGTCGCTCACCCATACCGAAGGCCACCACCTCACGGTGATCCCTGATGACCCCGCCCTCCTTCTGCGACGAGACGAAATCGGCGGCGACATCACCATCGCACCCGGCCGCGACGAAGAGCTCGCGACGGCGCTCGGATTGATTGGACGCCACAACGCGGGCAACGTCAGCGTGGCTCTCACCGTTGTCGCACGGGCACTTCACCGCGCCAGTTCGGAAGTACGCACCACGGCACTCGCGGTGGCCGATCAGTTCTCACCCCTGCCGGGTCGCTTGACCTTGGTTCACCGGTCGGGCGACGTTGATTTCATCGATGACGGTCTCGCCACCACGCCTCTCGCGACGGCCGCAGCGTTGGAGGCTTTCCCCGACCGACACGTCGTTTTAATTGTCGGAGGATTTGATCGCGGCGTGGACTACCGCGACCTCTTTCAGGCGGTCGCAGCCCACGGTGACGTCCAACTCGTCACCACTGGTCCCGCCGGTGACCGCATCGCTTCCTCGGCACCGTCGACGCTGCCCCTCGTTCGCGCCACCTCGTTCGACGACGCCGTCCGACAGGCACTGACCCACATGGCGGATCGCCGCGGGGTAGTTCTGCTCTCGCCGGGGGCGCCAAGCTTCGACGAATTTGCGAACTGGTCGGAACGTTCGACCGCTTTTCTCGCGGCGGTCACGCGAGGGTAAGTCTGGAGCCTGCGGTGGGACTCGAACCCACGACCTGCTCATTACGAATGAGCTGCTCTACCAGCTGAGCTACACAGGCAGGACGTTCATCCTACTTCACACCCAGCCCGTCACGTCCTTGTCAACGTGGTGAGCAGGTCGGTCAACAGGAGATTCTCGTTCGCGTTCAAGGTCAGATTCTCGTACGCGTGGGCGATTGCGGTAATGGCGGCTATCGACGATCGGGCCTCGCTCGTTGCTCGCACGTCCCCCTCGTCGCCTCCTTCGAGTGACGCGACGAGTCGCTCACGGTAGCTACGAGTCAATGTCGCGAGGCCAAAACGTAGTTCATCGGTACGAAAGCGACGCTGTTCGCGCTGATGCCGTTGCTCGACGTCCTTTTGACCACCCCGGCGGCCAGCGAGCTCAGCGGCTCGCTTCCACGAATCGAGTTCTTCTGCGTGGACGGCCTGCAATGGCGCAATCGCCGCATCAAGCCCCGACATGATGCTCTGGGCCAGCGCCACGGGCGACTCACTGCGCAGTTGATCGGGAATGGTGCGCCAAACGGTGACTCGTTGGGCGAGCTCTTCATCGCGCGCCACCACCCTCGCTCGATCCAAATCACCGTCGGCGGCTTCGGCCGCCATTCGCGCCTGCATGGACGGGACTCCTGAACGTTCCAGCACCGTCACGATGTCATCGAAACTCAAGGCGGCGAACGCCACTTTGACACACCGCGACTCGATAGTGATCAAGTGGTCGGGTAGTTCGTCGGCGAGAAGAATAAAAATCGTGCGCCGCGGAGGTTCTTCAAGGGTCTTCAAGAGCGCCGGGGCGGCCAGAACCGAGAGTTCGATATTCGGCAGAACGAGTATTTGGTAGCGACCTTGTACGGGGATGCGGCGAGCCACCCGCTCGGCGTCGCGAATCTCGTCGACCGACCAGTTCACGCCGGCGCGCGAGACCACCGTGACGTCGGGGTGCGTACCTCGGAGCACACGTTGGCATTCATCACACGTTCCACACCCACCGTTCTCGCATTGGAGAGCTGCGGCGGCGGCGAGAGCGGTTTCCCGCTTGGCCGAGCCCGGTGGACCACTCAGCAGGTACGCGTGGCTAGGAGTCTGCACCAAATTACGAAGGGCGTGGACCGCACGATCTTGGCCCACGATCTCATCAAAGACGTCCGTCACACTCACCAACCAATGGCACGCAGCGCGTCATCGACGGCGGCGTCCACAGTCGCGCGGTCCTGCGATCCATCGAGTACCACCCAGTTGTACTGCTCCGCCAGATTCAAGAATCCCGTGCGAACGCGCTCGTGAAAGTCACTACCCGCGGCTTCAAATCGATCGCGGCGATCGGGCGCTCGGCGACCATGAGCAACCGCGACCGGGATATCGATCAACACGGTGAGATCGGGACGATACGTCCCCACGGCCAACTCGGTGGCGGCCACGAGCGGCGCGAGATCGACTCCCCGTCCCCATCCCTGGTAGGCCAACGTTGATCCAAAGAAACGATCCGTGACGACCCGCTCCCCCCGGTCGAGGCGTGGGGCGATAACCGATGCCACGTGATGCGATCGATCGGCGAGCATCAACAGCGCCTCCGTGGTGGGCGTCATGGGCTCGTGTGCATCGAGTAGTCGCTCTCGCAAGATCTTTCCGAGGGGTGTATCGCCGGGTTCAAACGTAAAGTGCGCACCCGCTGCGGCGGCCACACGACGCGCCTGCGTTGACTTACCGCACCCATCGATACCTTCAAATGCAACGAAGTAGGCGGTCACTGGTTCGAGAGTTGATCGAGAACGTCGCTGTTCGCTGACGCCCCTTTGGATTTCGCTGTGGCCGCGGCACTTCGCGAGCCCGCCTTTTTGACCGCCGTTACCGTCGACGCGACTTTCTTGGTCGACGCGGAGGTGGTCTTCTTGGCCGCCTTCTTCGTGGTCTTTTTGGCCGCTTTTTTGGCCGCCTTCTTCGCCGGCGGTCGGCGAGTCGAGGGATCGGCATTGCGACGCTCCGCGAGAAGTTCGCTCGCGCGATCCAACGTGATGAGTTCGGGGGTATCGCCAAGTCGCAAAGTGGCGTTCACTTCACCGTCGGTGACGTACGGCCCAAACTTCCCCGTCTTGACAACGATGTGCTTGCCCGTGATCTCGTCGGTTCCGAGATCACGCAGTGGCCCCGCCGCGGCGCGACGTCCACGCATCTTTGGTTGGGCGAGGAGTTCGAGCGCCTTCGCCAGATCAACGGTGAATATCTCCGCTTCACTCTCGAGGGACCGAGACTCTTTGCCCCAGGTGACGTACGGACCGTACCGACCGTTCTGGGCGAGAATCGGCTCATTGTCATCAGGGTGGCGACCCACTTCGCGAGGCAGGCTCAACAGCTGAAGGGCGTCGGCCAAGCTGAGAGTCTCGACGGACATTGTCGATAACAGCGATGCGGTGCGTGGTTTCTCGCCGCCGTCGACCAGATCGCCGAGCTGTACGTAGGGGCCGTAGCGACCGGCCTTGAGGTAGATCGGCTGACCCGACGCCTCGTCCGTACCTAACTGGCGGTCATTGCTCGGGGCATCGAGCAGTTCGAGGGCGCGCTCCACCGTGAGCGAGTCGGGTTCCGTCGCTTCGGGCAGCGACGCCCGTCGCTCGCCGTGTACGAGATAGGGGCCGTAGCGGCCCGATCGCACCGACACGTTGTCGCCATCGGGCGCCACCCCGAGGGGTAGTGAGTTGATGGCGGCGTAATCAAATTCATGCTGCTCGGTCACGAGGGCGTGCAGTCCCCGACGAGAGAGCTCGGTCGGCGCCGAGGGATTACCGAAGTAGAAATCTCGCAGCCACGGTTCGAGGTCCTTCTCACCCGACGCAATGGCGTCGAGACCGTCTTCCATCGCGGCCGTGAATTGGTAGTCCACCAGATCCGCAAAGTAGGTACTGAGCAGATTGATCACAGCGAAGGCCTTAAACGCGGGCACCAACGCTTTACCCTTCTTCCACACGTAGCCCCGACGATCGATGGTTTTCATCACGGAGGCGTACGTCGACGGCCGACCAATACCAAGGTCTTCTAGCTTCTTGATCAACGTGGCTTCGCTAAAGCGATCGGGTGGTTTGGTGTCGTGGCCCTTCGCGTCGGCCGAGCGCACGGTCACCGTGGCCCCCTCTGACAGCGTGGGAAGAATTCGCTCCTGATCGGCCAGCTCGCTCTCCGGATCGTCGCTTCCTTCGACGTAGGCGCGACGGAAGCCCGCAAACTCAATACGAAGGCCGTTCGCGGTGAGGCCCACTTCCGTAGGTCCCTGCCCTGGCAGGTCAACGGTCGTCGTGAGCTTGACGCGGTCGCTCGTTAAGCGAGCGTCGACCATCTGCGATGCAATCGTTCGCTTCCAGATCAAGTCGTAGACCGCGAGCTCATCACCCGGAAGTTGACGCGACGCCTCGTCCAAGGTTCGAAACGACTCACCGGCCGGACGAATCGCCTCGTGCGCTTCTTGGGCGTTCTTCACCTTCCGGTCGTAGGTTCGCGGTGTATCCGCCACGTAGTCATCGCCGAACATTTCCGCCGCGTGACGACGTGCCGCCACTAATGCTTCCTTCGACAGGGTCGTCGAGTCGGTTCGCATATAGGTAATCCAGCCCTGCTCATAGAGACGTTGGGCAGCTCGCATCGTGCGGTCGGGGTCCATACGCAGTTTTCGCGACGCCTCAATCTGAAGTGAACTCGTCATGAAGGGTGCCTGCGGCCTCTGCGTCCGTGGAGAGGATGTAATAGACGCCACCCGCAGTTCGCTCCCCTCGAGAGCGGTGGCGAGCGCCGTCGCGGCCGCTTCACCGATGACGGTGACATTCGCCGAAGCATCGACGTGACCTGTCGAATCAAAGTTCTTTCCGGTCGCCACCGCGACGCCGGCGACGGAGTCCAACGTGGCGTCGAACGTCTCGTCAGCCTTCGTGGCCACGTTTGTCACAATGTCAAACCACGTCGCGGACGTAAATGCCATCCGTTCACGTTCACGTTCGCAGACCAATCGGACGGCAACTGACTGCACGCGTCCGGCGGACCGCGCTTTATCAACGGCCCGCCACAGCACCGGTGAAACTTCGTACCCGACGAGGCGGTCGAGAAAACGTCGACCCTCCTGAGCGTCCACGAGGTGGGTGTCTAATTCGCGCGTCTCATTCACCGCCCGCTCAATGGCGGCCGGGGTGATCTCATGGAAGACCATCCGCTTCACGGGGACTTTGGGGTTGAGCACTTCGATCAAGTGCCACGCAATCGCCTCACCCTCGCGGTCCTCGTCCGTTGCGAGATAGAGCTCCTCAACCTCTTTGAGCGCCGACTTGAGTTCCGCGACCACCTTTTTGCGGTCTGACGACACGACGTAGACGGGCTTGAAGTGATCGTTGACATTGATTCCCAATCGGGCCCACTTTTCGCCCTTCACCGACGCGGGAATATCCGCAGCCGACTCAGGCAGGTCGCGAATATGACCGACGGACGGCTTGACGATGAAGTCGCTGCCGAGCATCGCTTGGATACGCGTGGCCTTGGCCACCGACTCAACTATCACAAGCGCTTTTGCCATTCCACCTCTTTCGGTTTGGCGGTAGTGACGATACAGCCGGCGGGTGCCACCCGACGGCATCGTCGTTCGTGCCCACTCAGCGACTCACAGCGGCACGTGGACACATAGTGAAACTCCCCCTTGTGACATCAGCCACAAGGGGGAGTTATCAAGCCCGTGGGGCGAACAATTAGTCGCCCATGGAGACGGTGCCGCGCTTCGACCACAAGATGGCAGCGAGAACGATCACTGACGCCGAGGCTGCGATTCCGTACCGAACACCCGTGTGACTTTCCTGGGTGATCACCACGGGAAGAATCAGCAGTGACACGAGGTTCATCACCTTGATCAAGGGGTTGAGTGCGGGGCCAGCCGTGTCCTTGAAGGGGTCACCCACCGTGTCACCGATCACCGCCGCCTTGTGGACTTCTGAACCCTTACCACCGCCGAAGCCATCTTCGATGAACTTCTTTGCGTTGTCCCACGCACCACCAGCGTTCGACAGCGTGTTCGCCATGAGCTGCCCGGTAATGATCGCGGCGGCGAGGAATCCACCGAGAGCCAAGTAACCGAGACCGAATCCGACAGCGACCGGCGTCAAGATGGCCAAGAGAGCCGGCGTCGCCAACTCGCGCTGCGAGGCGGCCGTGCAGATGGCGATCACCTTGCCGTACTCCGGCTTTTCGGTGTAGTCCATAATGCCCGGGTGCTCACGGAACTGGCGACGCACTTCTTGCACCACGGTCCCCGCCGAACGGCCCACCGCACGAATCGCGAGGGCGCTGAAGAGGAAGGCCACCGAACCGCCAATCAACCCTGCAATGAAGGTCTTTGGATCGGCGATGTTGATTGGTAGTTGTTGGAACACGTCGCCCGTCAGGTTGAGTTGGCTACCGGCCGTCTCAATGAAGGATGCAAACAGGGCCACGGCGGCGATAACGGCCGAACCAATGGCGACACCCTTCGTAATGGCTTTCGTGGTGTTGCCTACGGCGTCAAGGCTCACGAGGACACGCTCCGTGTTGCCTTCGAACTCTCCCGCCATTTCCGCGACACCCGCCGAGTTGTCCGATACCGGACCGAACGAGTCTTCCGACACGATCATGCCGGCCGTGGAGAGAAGTCCAATACCGATGAGCGAGACGTAGTACAGGGTCTGCTTCACGTCGCCGCCACCGAGGCCGATACCAGCGGCCAGTGCGAGGACAATCGACAACACGGCCCAGAACGACGACTCGAGACCGAACGCAATACCGGAAAGAACCGTGGTGGCGGGACCGGTCTTCGCCGACTCCGCAATCTCCTTCACGGGGGTGCGCTCGGTTGACGTGAAGTACTCGGTGATAAAGCTCGCCAACAGCGAGAGACCAACTCCGGCCAGAACCGCGAGGAAGACTTTGGTTTCACCCACGTAGTAGCGAGCAACGAAGTAAGAGGCCACAATCGTGATAATCGACGAGAGCCACACACCTCGATTAATCGGCTGCAGTGCGTTCTTGTCGCTGTCGCGCGAGCTCACGGCGTAGACACCGATAATTGACGCAATCACTCCGATCGCGGGAATGATCAACGGAAAGAGAAGGCTGGTGCTCTTCCCGGTTGCGGCGTAACCAAGGATCAGTGCCGAAATAATGGTGATGACGTAGGACTCAAAGAGGTCGGCCGCCATACCCGCACAGTCACCAACGTTGTCACCAACGTTGTCCGCAATCGTCGCGGCGTTACGAGGGTCATCCTCCGGGATGCCGGCCTCAACTTTGCCGACGAGGTCAGCACCGACGTCGGCGGCCTTCGTAAAGATTCCACCACCCACACGCATGAACAAGGCGAGGAGGGAGGCACCGAACGCAAAGCCCACCAACACCGTCGTCGCGGAGTTTTGGAAGACCAAGAAGATTCCCGCGGCTCCCACCAAGCCCAGTCCGACACACAAGAGACCAGTTACCGCACCGGTCCGGAAGGCAACGCGGAGTGCTTCCTTGGTGCGCTGAGTCGCCACGGCGGCGGCGGCGGTTCGCACATTGCCGCGCACGGCCGTGGACATGCCGATGTACCCCGTCAGACCCGAGAACGCGGCCCCGACCAAGAAGCACACCACTCGCCAGAGACCATTCTCGGAACTCGACATCACGACCGAGTTCATTTCGTCGACGACTTTGGTACCCGTGAAGTAGATCGCAATAGCCAACGGAACAACGATGATCGCGATCGTCTTGAACTGGCGCGAGAGGAAGGCTTCCGCACCCTCTTGAATCGCGGTGGCGATTTCGCGCATCTTGGCGCTGCCCTGGTCCGCAGCGAGAACGCTACGCATCAGGTTCAGACCGGCCAAAATGCCAATCACACCAGCGACCAGGACGATGTAGAGCCACGTCTTGTCAGAGCCGTGGAAGGTGAAGGGTTGGTACCCACCCTCAGCCAGGTGAACAAACGGTTTCATGAAGGTCGTTACTCCTTGAGATGTAGAACTGTGGAGGATCCACGGTTCGTCGCATACTGCGGTAAAGCCGGTAAAAAACTAGTCCGCGCGCCCGACGGACCCGTGTATTTACTCTTCGTCGCCGCCCACGCCCCCGACAATCTCATATTCGGGGTTCAAGATCACGGCTTCACGGTGAAACGACGTCACCGTTCCTTTAATAAGGAGACGGACACCACGCTCGACGCCCGGAATCGCCGAGCGGCCTTGAAAGACCAGTTTGATTGACCCGGACGAATCGGCAATCTGGCAGGTGAAGGTCTGCCCACTGTCGGCTCGTTCGACCGTCACCGACTTGACGCGTCCCGCAATCTGTGCGTTCTCTCGGAGTTTCAATGAACCGATCTCAACCGCGCCAATGGCGCTCGCTCGCGCCTCCAGCTTGTCGTCGGCCTCAAAGTGAGTCTCTTCGCGGACCCCGCCTCGGGTGATGTTGTCACTCAGTGTGTCCGTCGTCTCCGGCGTGATGTGTTCACGATGAATCGGCGCCATTCGGTACGGAACAATCGTGGCCGCGGTGCGAGGCACATTGACCACCGCCGCCGCGATGGAGTCGGCGGTGCGGTCGTGGAGCAGGCGCTGGATGCGTGAACGGAATCCCCGGCGAGGCAAAATCACCATCGCGAAGACTTTCGGGTCGCGCACCATGTCCGAGACGACTTCCAACGCCGCGCGGTCAACGCGACGGTCTTCGCACTCCATTACTTCGAGAGGAATCGCCGCCGACGCCGTGCCCTTGCGACCCCATCGCTCCTCAAGTTCACGCGTGACCGCGGGGTCGATATCGAAGTGAATCGCGCGGACCGAGTAGGGATTCAGTGAGTTGCAGTACGCGAGGGCTCGTTCCGTCGCGAGGTCGTACTGATCGACAAAGACAACAATGCGGTTGTGCGACGTCGCCAGAGCCGCCGATCCACCACCGGCGCCAAAGGCGTCTTCTTCGCGCACGTACTGCCGGTTGAGATAGAGCAAGCCGGCAATCATGAATGGGGCGGCCACGACAACGACCCACGCCCCTTCACCGAACTTCACCACGCCAAAGATGAGCGCCACGACGAGGCACGTAAATCCTGACAGGCCACTCACCGTCATGCCGAGGCGCCAGGCCTTTCCCCGGCGTCGATAGTGACGGCGCGCCATACCAAAACCGGCCATGGTGAAGGCCGTGAACACGCCGATCGCGTAGAGAGAAATGAGGGCGTTCACCCGTGCATCAAAAATGATGACGAGGGCCAACGCCGAGGCGCCCAGCCAGATGATGCCCGTAGAAAATGCGAGACGGTGACCACGCTTGGTGAGTTGTCGCGGGAGGTATTTATCAATTGCGACAAAGTTGGCGAGAAACGGGAACCCGTTGAACGCCGTATTGCCGCCGGTATAGAGAATCAGCACCGTTGCGATCTGAACCATCAAGAAGACAACGTGGCCGAACCCTTGAGCACCGAACACCGCTCCGACTTCTTGCGAGACCACGGTCGGCGAGCCCGCCTCGTACGGCAGAGCGTGCGTCCAAGTGGCGAGCATCGTGGTACCCACTAATAAAAAGGACAACAACAGCGCCATCACGACCATGACCTTGCGGGCGTTGCGTGCCTCGGGCCGGCGGAAACCCGAGACGGCGTCCGAGATGGCCTCGAGTCCCGTGAGCGACGAACCACCGTTGGCGTACGCCCGCAGGAGGGTAATAAAAGCGACACCGTAGAGGAACCCGTGACCACCCGTTCCCAGCTGGCCGCCGACCAAGAGTTCGTGTGAGGGCACCGGCAGTACGGGCAACGTCCCGGAAAAATGCTTGTAGAAGCCCACGACGATCGTGATGGTCATCATCGTCGCGAAGAAGTACGTCGGGAACGCAAAGAACGCTCCGGCCTCCTTGAGCCCTCGCAAGTTGGCGTAGATCTGTAACAAAATGACGCACACGGTGATGGTCAGGGTGTACGGCAACAGCGACGGGAAGGCACTCGTCAATGCGGCCGTCCCCGCCGAGCACTGCACGGCCACCGTCACGATGTAGTCAATAAGAAGTGCCACGGCAGTGATCTGTGCCGTCTTCGGACCAAAGTTGTCGCGGGTGACGATGTACGAACCACCCATGACGGAGTAGGCGCCAATGACATCGAGGTACGACAGTGTCACCAAGATGAGGACGCCCAAAATGACGTACATAATCGGGACAAGAAGCGAGAATGCCGCTAATCCAATGACGGGAGTGAGCTGCGTCAAAATCTGCTCGGCACCGTAGGAGGACGAGGAAATACAGTCGGGGGCGAGCACACCTAAAGCGGTGGGGTTATTCAGTCGCTCGCCACGGAGCTGTTCCGAGACGTAGGGCTTGCCCAGGAATAGTCGCTTGAGGCGATAGCCCAACGGCTCGGGATAGAACGTCCGCGTATCGGCGTGTGACGTCATGACCGGAGAGTTTCTGACTATCTGTTCTCCGGCCTTATCCACGAAGCACAGATTAGGTCTAAACAATTGTTCCGTTAGGAAACTTGCGTTTCGCACAGAGAAGTGGTCAGATAGTCATCGTGCATATCGTTGTCGTCGGTTGTGGTCGCGTGGGTAGCGAGCTCGCAACGCAGCTTTCAGAAGATGGCCACAGCGTGGTCATCATTGATAAGAATCCCAACTCCTTTCGCCGGCTCGGGCAGAGCTACACCGGGCAACGCATTGTGGGTTCTGGCTTCGACCGTGTGATTTTGCGACAAGCAGGTGCCGGGGAGGCCGACGCCTTTGCGGCAGTGACCAACGGTGACAACACCAACATTCTCTGTGCGCGCATCGCCCAGGGATCGTTCAATATCAAGAACGTGGTTGCTCGTATCTATGACCCCCAACGGGCGGAGATCTACCAGCGCCTCGGTATCCCCACCGTCGCCACGGTGACGTGGGCGACGATGCAGGTGCGACGTTGGCTCCTCAATGAAGACGAGACCATCGCGTGGACGGCCGATTCAGGAAAGCTTTCTCTTATCGAACGATTCCTTCCCGACTCGCTGGCGGGTCAGCCACTGACACAACTCAATGCCGGCAACGACATTCGAGTGGTCGGTGTTGTGCGGGGCGGTGGTGGTCGTTTGGACATTGAAGAGCTCTACGGACAAGAGGACGACAAGGTGTACTTTCTGGTGACCCCGGACGGCGCCAAGCAACTCAACGCCGTCCTCGGAATTGAGTCGAAATGAAGATTGTGATCGCCGGTGGCGGCAGCGTGGGTGTAGCGATCGCGACCGACCTCGCGGAACGAAATCACGACATCATCATTCTCGAACAGTCGGGTGATGCCATTGCCAAACTTCGTGAACACATCCAGTCACCCAATGTGAAAATTGAACAGTGCGATGCCTGTGAGGTGAAGTCGCTCGCTCGCGCTGGTATTCAAAGTGCCGACGTCATGATCGCCGCCACGGGAGACGACGAAGACAATCTCGTGGTCAGCTGGTTGGCCCGCAGTCAGTTCGGCATCGGGCGTGTCATCGCTCGAGTGAACAATTCACGCAACAACTGGCTCTTTAACGAAGCGTGGGGAGTCGACGTCGCGGTATCGATTCCGACATTGATTACCTCACTCGTTGATGAGGTCGTTGAGGTCGGCAGCGTCGTGTCACTCATCGATGTGGCGCAGGGTCGGATGGAACTCGTCGAAATTACGTTGTCGAGTGACGCACCCGTCATCGTGTCGGGAAGCGCTCTCGATGAAATTGGGCTGCCCGACGTCGCGAGGGTCGTCGCCATTGTGCGCGATGACGTGCCGCTTCCCGCATCCCCGACCAGCACCTTCCAAGAGCACGATCACGTTCTGCTTCTCGTTCGTAAGGGTGAGAGCGAGTGTCTTCGCGGAATCTTTACAACTGATTAGCCCGTCGTTCGACCTACCATTCAGGTGTGCGCGCCGCATTCTTCGACCTCGATAAGACCGTCATCGCGAAGGCCTCGGTGGTCGCCCTGGGACCCGAACTAAGGGCCAAGGGTTTCATCCAGCGCCGCACTCTGGCGCGCGCCGTTTTTGGTCAGCTGATGTTTTTGTGGTTTGGTGCCGACCACAACAAGATGGAGAAGTTCCGCGAACAGATGCTGGCCATTGCCAAGGGATGGGATCGTCAGGAAGTCCGAGCCCTCGTCACCGAAACCCTGTCGGAAGTCATTGAGCCGCTTATCTACCGTGAAGCACTCGAACTCATCGACCACCACCTCGCCGCAGGCGACGAAGTATGGATTGTCAGTTCATCGCCGGCCGAGATTGTCGAGCCCTTCGCTGACATCATCGGCGTCACCGGTGCCATCGCTTCTCGGGCCGAAGTTGATGAGCGTGGCCGCTACACCGGTCGTCTCGAATTTTTCTGCCAGGGTGACAACAAGGCCGTTGCAATGAGAGCCCTTGCGAGTGAACGCTCCCTCGATCTCGCGAACTCGAGTGCCTACTCCGACTCGGAAACGGACGTGGCGATGTTGACGGCTGTCGGACACCCGTTTGCCGTCAACCCCGACCGCTCGCTCGCTCGCATTGCGCAAGACAACAGTTGGCCCACGCTGGTTTTTTCTCATCCAG
>CAXBRG010000011.1:0-16750 GCA_963977995.1 uncultured bacterium
CATGTCGATGGCCTTGAGCAGACCTTCAACGATGTGGGCCCGGGCTTCCGCCTTCTTCAAGCGGAACTGCGTCCGTCGAGTGATGACTTCGACCTGGTGGGCCACATAGTGCGTCAGCGCCTGGGCCAAGTTCAAGGTGCGGGGCACCCCATCAACGAGCGCCAGCATGTTGACGGCGAAAGATGTCTGGAGTGACGTGTTCTTATAGAGCTTGTTGAGCACCACGTTGGGATTCGCGTCGCGCTTCAAACGAATCACCAGACGCGACTTGCGGCTCGCAGAGTCGTTCTGTACGGCAGCGATGCCATCGAGGTCACCGGATTTAACGAGGTCGTAAATCTTCTCTTCAACCGACTCGACCGACACTTCGTAGGGGAACTCGGTCACGACAATTCGGGTGTCGCCGCGCTGTTCTTCAATCTCCGCGACGGCGCGCATCTTGATGGAGCCACGACCGGTCCGATAGGCGTCGAGAATCCCTTGGCGTCCAAGGATTTGCGCACCGGTGGGAAAGTCGGGACCCTTGACGAACTTCATCAGATCGTCCGGGGTCGCTGAGGGATTTTCCAAGAGGTGCAGCACCGCGTCAATAACTTCGCCGAGGTTGTGCGGGGGGATGCGTGTGGCCATACCCACCGCGATGCCTTGCGAACCGTTGACCAACAGGTTCGGGAAGCGGGCGGGAAGAACGGAGGGCTGGGCCGAGGTGTTGTCGTAGTTCGGTTCGAAATTAACCGTCTCTTCGTCGATGGAATCCAGCAACTCGAGCGCGAGCGGGGCAAGACGACATTCGGTGTACCGCATCGCAGCGGCGCCTTCGTCTGGTCCCGTGCCACCAAAGTTGCCGTGGCCGTCGATCAAGGGATGGCGCATGGCGAAGTCTTGAACCATGCGAACCAGGGCGTCGTAGATGGCCCCATCACCATGGGGGTGATACGTACCCATCACCTCGCCCACCACTTTGGCGCACTTGGTGTGGGGTCGGTCGGGACGCAGTCCTTGGTCGAACATCGAGTAGAGGATGCGGCGGTGTACTGGCTTTAGACCATCGCGCACATCGGGCAACGCACGCGAGACGATGACCGACATCGAGTACTCCAAGAAGGAGCGCTCCATCTCGAGATTGATCTCGACCGGTTCGATGTAGCCAACGACTCCGTCGTCGGCCGGTGGGGTGGGATCGCTTTTCTTTTTCGCCATGATTTCTTTCGCCTCCCTAGATGTCGAGGAAACGTACGTCCTTTGCGTTGGTTTGGATGAAGTGACGGCGCTGTGGAACGTCGTCGCCCATCAAGATGGAACAGACCTCGTCGGCGAGAGCTGCTTGGTCAACGGTGATCTGCAGCAGCGAACGCTTCGTGGCATCCATGGTCGTGTCACGAAGTTCGTCGTAGTCCATCTCACCCAAGCCCTTGAGGCGTTGAAACTCGTGTTTGTGATCCGGGTGCTCGGCAAGAAAACTCGCCTTGGCGGCATCATCTTTCAAATAGATCTTCTCTTTACCAACCAGCGTTGAGTACAGAGGTGGCTGTGCCACGTACACGTGACCCTCCATCACCAATGGCTGCATCTGGCGGAAGAAGAACGTCAACAAGAGTGTCCGGATGTGACTGCCGTCCACGTCGGCGTCGGCCAGCAGGATGATCTTGTCGTATCGGATCTTGCTGACATCAAAGTCACTCTCCACACCGGCTCCGATGGCGGAGATGAGGGCTTGAATCTCGGTGTTTTTCAAGATCTTGTCGGTGCGAGCCTTCTCGACGTTCAGGATCTTCCCTCGAATGGGCAAGATGGCCTGAGTCCGTGGGTCGCGAGCGTCCTTCGCAGAGCCACCCGCAGAGTTACCCTCCACGATGAAGAGCTCGCTCTCGCGGGGATCACGAGAAGAGCAGTCCACCAACTTGCCAGGTAGTCCCGCGCCGTCGAGCGCGCTCTTTCGACGTGTCAAGTCCCGCGCCTGGCGAGCGGCTAGCCGTGCTCGAGCGGCCTGTATGGCCTTACTCACAATTTGACCGGCTTCGCGGGGGTTCTCCTCGAGCCACTCGGCCAGCTTCTCGTTCGTCGCACGCTCCACCAGTGAACGCATGGAGACGTTTCCAAGTTTTGCCTTCGTTTGACCTTCAAACTGCGGCTCCGACAGACGCGCCGAGATGATGCACGTCAAACCTTCTCGAATGTCTTCACCGAGGAGATTTTCCTCTTTCTCCTTCAGCAGGTTGCGCTTCTTGGCGTAGCGATTCAATACATTGGTTAACGCCTTACGGAAGCCTTCTTCGTGCATTCCACCCTCAATCGTGGAGATGCCATTGGCAAACGAGTGGATACTTTCATAGTACCCGGTGTTCCACTGAAAGGCAACTTCGACTTCCTGCGTGTCTTCTGACACTTCGAACGATCCCACCTTCTTAAAGAGGGACTCCTTCGAGGAGTTGAGGTGCTTGACGTAATCAACGATGCCGCCGTTGTACTTAAACGTCTCTTTCGACTCGCGCCCTTCCCGCTCGTCGGTGAAGCGAATCTCAAGGCCCTTGTTTAAAAAGGCCATGATCTGCAATCGCTCGAGCACCGTCTGGGCTCGAAAGTCGGTCTCCTCGAAGATGGTGGGGTCGGGATAAAACGTGACCGTTGTGCCAGTGCGTCCGCGCGGTGCTGAACCGGTCACCTTCAATTTTCCTTGCGGCTTCCCGCCGTCTTTAAACAGCAGCTGGTAGTGATCGCCGTTGCGATCAACTTCGAGAAGCAGTGACGTCGACAGCGCGTTCACCACGGAAGCTCCCACGCCATGTAGTCCACCGGAAACCTTGTACCCACCACCCCCGAACTTTCCTCCGGCGTGGAGAACGGTGTACACGATTTCGGCGGCCGACTTGCCGGGATAAGAAGGGTGGTCGTCCACCGGAATTCCGCGGCCGTCGTCTATCACACGACACCCGCCGTCGGCGAGCAGTGTCACATCGATGCGAGAACAGAACCCCGCCATGGCTTCGTCAACGGCGTTGTCAACAATTTCCCAGATGCAGTGGTGAAGTCCGGCGGGCCCCGTTGATCCGATGTACATTCCGGGGCGAACGCGGACGGGCTCTAGCCCCTCAAGAACGGTGATATTGCTGGCGTCATACTTCGCGGGGGCCTTGCTTTTTTCAGCCACAAAAATCATTCCTTTCGGCGGTCGCGGGGGTGCGGGGCAGCCCGAGAACCGTCCCAAATTCTACCGTTTTTCGTCTCTCTTGAGTGTCCCAACGGTCGGGTTTCTCTAGGATTTTTCTAGGTTTTACCCGCGTACGGTGATACGGAGGGAGTGCGGTGCCGACGGACCCAAATCCTGAAGTGCGGTAATGATTTTTTCCTCACTCATCTGCAACTTTTGACTATACGCACCGGTGGGCACTCGCACAAACAAGACACCGTCCTTCACTACCTCCGGCACACATGAATCCGCCAGAGCCGGCCCCACCAATTCATCCCACCGATCACGAACTGACTCAATCGCCGACGCGTCAATCCGGCGATAACGCTTCATCAGTGCGGCCAGAGTGTCACTCAACTTCTCTGGTTCAAACTTTCGGCCGCTCATGTATTCCTCATCGTGACGTCGACCATATCGGCGGGCTGTAACCCCGCTGGCAGTGGTGAGGCAGCTGTCACGAGTGTCTGGCCGGGTGGCAGCAGCGCGAGAAGTTGGGAGGAGCGAAAGGGGTCGAGCTCGCTAAAGACATCGTCCAGCATGAGCAGTGGCGCGAGTGATCGGTGCGATCGGACGAGATAGTCCCCGGCCAACAGCATCGACAGCGCGACGCTTCGTTGCTCCCCTTGTGACGCCTGCCGTCGAGCGTCGCGTCCATCGAGTTGAATACTGACGTCGTCACGATGGGGGCCCAGTGTCGTATACCCACGCGCAATATCCCGCGGCAGTGCTTCGTGTAGTGCGGTTCGTAGCGAACCGCTCCATGAGGGCTCGTACCGCAGAGTGACGCGACCTTGGCCCTGAGAAATTTCGGTGTAGTAGTTCTCGGTCACTGGGTTCAGGAGCGCAAGGGACGATTCTCGCGCTGCGACCAACTCCTCTGAAACTCGAATGAACTCTTCGTCCCACACGGCGAGATCGCGCTGGAGATCAACGAAGCTTGGGTGGTCACCGTGAGATCGCAACACGGCGTTGCGCTGTTTCAGAACCCGCTCGAACCGCTCCACAACGTCACTAACTCGTGGTGCGAGAGAAATCGCCAGGTGGGAGATGAAGGCGCGGCGCTCACCCGGATCGCGGCGAACCATGTCGACACCTTCGGGGGTAAAGACCGTAACGGGAAACGCCTCGTAGAGCGCCGAGAGGGTCGTGGGTCGCTGTTTATTAATTGTCAGTTTCTTTGTCACCGCACGTACCCCGCGGGTGAGAGTGACGTCGAATTCCAAGCGGCGCTGCTGAGAAAAAACGAGGGCTTTCGCCGACGACTTCTCGCTTCCCGTCATCATGAGATCGCCCGAGCTACTGGTACGAAACGAGTTACCGGTGACCATCACAAAAATGGCTTCGAGAACCGAGGTCTTCCCGGTTCCGTTCGGTGACATAAACACCGTGACAGCTTCGGGGTTGAGGTCGAGTTGGTACTCGTCGAACGTTCGAAAACGTGTGAGGTGTAGTGAGTGAAGGCCCACGCCCGCGAACTACTGAACGCGCACGGGCATCAACAGGTACCGGAACTTCGTCTCATCGACACCGTGCAGCAGCGCGGCTTTGCTGGGATCAGAGACCTCGATAATGACTTCGTCACCCGAGACAGCCTCAACTCCCTCCATGAGATACGCCGGGTTAAACGCGATGGTCATCTCCTCGCCGCGATAGTCCGCGTCGACGCTGTCCACTACCGCTCCAGCTTCGTTGGAGTGAGTGGTGATGTCGATATTGCGCTCGTGCAGGGTAAGACGAACCGAACTAGTGGGGTCCTTTGCCAAGACTCTCATTCGCTTGAGCGACGAAAGAAATGTGTCTTTGCCAATACGTAGCTGATTGTCGTGGCCGTGAGGGATAAGGGATCGGAAATTGGGGTACGTTCCGTCAATGAGTCGGGTGGAGATGCTTGTCCCGCCCGCCACAAAGGTGATTTCGCTTTCCGACGTTGACACTCCAATTGTCGCGTCGACAGCGAGATTCGACGCAGCTCGCTGGAGTTCTGTCAGGGCTCGGGCCGGTACTAGGAGATCACCGGCGGCAGGAAGTTTTTCTGAGGCTTCGAGGTCACGAACGGCGAGTCGGTATGAGTCGGTTGCCACCATACGGATCTTTCCATCTTCCGTCGTGAAGAGAACACCTGTTAGAAGCGGTCGTGCTTCGTCGCTACTCGTTGCCCGGACAACCTGCGACAACCCCTCGACAAAGTCGAGAGCAGTCAAGGTTGCGGTGGGGGCGGCAACTGGTGGAAGTTTCGGGAAGTCGACCAGTGAATACGTGTTGAGTTGATAGTTCGTTCGGCCCAGGCTGACATCGACTTTGTCGCCTTTGGTTTCTAGGGTGACTGCTCCGGCATCGAGAGTTCGAACTGCGTCGACCAGTAGTCGGGCGGGGATCAATACCGCACCATCGTCAAACCCAATGACGTCAAGAGTGACGCGGGTGGTGATGTCGAGGTCGGTCCCAGTCACTGTCAGTTGATTCCCTGTAAGGGCTAGGAGAATTCCCTGAGTCGCTCCGAGGGTTCGGCCGACAACGCGACCAGCAGCACTTAAGGCTTCTACAAAAACATCCTTCTCGGACTTAAATTTCATGGCGCCCTCCTGACATGCAGGCTATTGGTTGTTGGTGGTTTTTCATATATATCTCTAGGTAGTAGTAGTAGACCTGTGGGTTGTGTCTCGTTCTTTATTAACCCTGATAAACCGCCATCAAGTTTGACCCTCAAAGACAACAACCGTGTGGTGTGATGCCTCGAGACTCATCCTTCAAGGTTGACGTGATGTGGAATTCGCAGCAGTTTTCCTCTGATTTACCACAGCATTTCAAGAACGTTCTACACACTCCCCTCTAAAAGTTCCCGTCGGTGAGTTTCTTCCGCAACTCCGTAACCTCATCAAGAATCTGGGGGTTGACCAAAATCTCTTCTTGGATCTTGTCAACAGCACTGATGATCGACGTGTGGTTGCGGTTGCCAAATTCTCGGGCGATGACGGGGTAGGACTTATTGGCAATGAGTTCACGGACCAGGAACATGGCGATGTGTCGGGCGTGGGCGAGCGGCCGCTGGCGCTTATGTCCTCGTATTTCGGTAGCGCTAAAGCCGTAGTACTCACCCACGACATCAATAACGTTCTCTGTGCGCAGGGCCGCTTGCTCTCGGCCAAGACTTCCGAGGTGCTTTCGAGCGAACTCGAGAGTGATCTCATGCTCGAGAAGCTGTGAGTGGGCGCGGAGCATCGTGACCGATCCCTCTAGCTCTCGAATGGAGTCCCGAACCCTTTGGGCGATGTACTCCACCACATCGGCGGGAATGGCTACCCGTTCACTCTCGGCTTTGGTTTGCAAAATGGCAATACGAGTCTCGAGGTCTGGCTGACCGACTTCCACTAAGAGTCCTTGCAGAAGTCGACTCCGAAGACGCTCTTGCATCGCCGCCATCTCTCGTGGTGATTGATCAGAGGTGCAAACAATTTGCTTTCCGGAACCCAAGAGGGCGTTGAAGGTATTGAAGATGTGCTCCTGAAAGCCATCACCACGGTTGAGGGCGAACTGAATGTCGTCGATCAGCAAGACATCGACGGAGCGGTAGCGGTCGTGCAGGCTCAACTGACTCTGCTCGCGAACAGCCCGGATGAAGTCGTTCAAAAAGGTCTCAGTCGTTACGTACTGGACCTTTTTCTCTGGCCAGTGCTGCTGGACGAAATGCCCAATTGCGTGCAGTAAGTGGGTTTTGCCGAGGCCCGAGCGACCAAAAATAAAGAGGGGGTTGTAGTTCCTACCGGGAGTTTCCGCAGTCGAAATCGACGCGGCCTGAGCTAGGCGGTTGGACTGACCCGTGACGAACGAATCGAAGGTCATCCGAGGGTCAAGACCGGCGGATCGGGACTCACCAACCGGCTTCGCTGTCGTGCGCGGAGGCTCAACGACAACGGCGGGTGGTACGTGGGTGTCGGCTGGGGTGGTGATCTCGACTCTCACGTCCGCATCATCGCCAACGAGTTCTCGAAGTGCTCCCTGGAGGACCGGAAGATGACGAGTATTGATCTGCTGAAACTGAACTTGGCTCGGCACCCCGACCAACAGGACCTTCTCATGGAAACCCACAAAGCCAATGGAGCTCAGCGTGGCGTTCCACGCCGCCGCTGCGACCTTATTCTGTACGGCTTCTCGCCACTGTTGATAAACAGCCCGTTCGTCTAACACTGCTTCCTCCACAAAGCGGTTTGTTGCTTTTCAACAGGCCCGACGTACCTGCCCGACGCCTTCCAGACGACGGGAGCGACACCCTACACCGTGGAGCCGAGCCTCGCCAAAGCCACCTTCGAAATTGGAGTAAACTAAACCACGTAGTTGTGCTGACCGTCGCCCCAGGGGCAGGACAGCACCAATCTGCTGATCGAATATGAGGTTCATTATGAAGCGTACGTTTCAACCAAACAACCGCCGCCGGGCTAAAACCCACGGATTTCGGGCCCGAATGCGGACCCGTGCCGGACGTGCGGTGCTGAAGTCCCGCCGAGCCAAGGGTCGCCACCAACTGACGGTCTGATAGGTGGCGCCGGACGGAATACGGCTTCGACGCCACTTTGCGGCCTTTTCGAGCCCCACGGCTCGAGGAAAGAGTGGGCCTATTCGAGTGGTTTTTGTCGAGGGTGCGGAACCCGCTGCCGTGGCGTTTGCGATCGGAAAACCCGTTGGCAACGCCGTGACACGGAACCGCATTCGACGCCGACTCCGCGCTGCCATTGACCTTCGGACACCACCGCTTGCCACTGGGTTTTACCTGGTCAAGTGCGGTATCGGAACGGACAAGCTGACATATGACGAACTCCAACACCACCTCTACCGGGCCATCGACGCTATTGCGTGACCATCGCCCCGGCGTTGTCGCCCGGGCCGAGGTCCGACTTGTTCAGGGCTATCAGGCGCTCATGGCCGGCCGGCCTTCGCCTTGTCGCTACTACCCCACGTGCTCCACGTACGCAACCGAAGCGATTTCAACGCACGGGGCCGTACGGGGAACGTATCTGGCGATTTGGCGTGTTCTCCGCTGTAACCCGTGGGGATCTCACGGCATTGACCTTGTACCTCTCCCTAAAGAGAAAGTGAACCCAGAATGACCGCCTCATCAGGATTTTTCTCATTCCTTGACCCGATTTACACCGTGTTCGGCTGGCTCTTAGCTCAGTTCTACGCGCTAGTCCCAAACTACGGATTTGCGATCATCATGCTCACCACGGTGGTGATGGGAGTGCTGACCCCTCTGACCGTGAAGTCCACAAAGTCCATGGTGGCCATGCAGCAGATCCAGCCCGAACTGAAGAAGCTGCAGCAAAAGTACAAGGGTCCCGAAAATCGTCAGGTGCTGAACGAGGAACTACAGCGGCTGTATCGCGAATCTGGCACGAACCCATTTGCGAGTTGCCTCCCCGTTCTTGCCCAGGCACCATTCCTCTTCATCTTGTACAACGTGATTCGAGGCTTGACGCATCACACTCCCGCGGGCGATATCTTCCCTCTCTACATTCCCGAAACGTCAAAAATGTTTACCCATTTAGTTAATACAGAGGGAAAAATTCTTACTTTTGGAATGGACTTAGCCCTTAAGCCATTTGATAATCACGGTTCAACATTTGCTGCTATTCCGTTCTTTGTAATGGTCGCTTTAGCAGTGGGCCTTCAGTATTTTCAGATGGCCCAAATCAATAATCGCAACAAGAAAACGGGTCAGGAGATTCCGTCGCAACAGCAGCGGATTCAAAAGATCTTCCCCATCCTTTTCGCGTACTTCTACTTCATCATTCCCGCAGCTGTCACGCTGTACATGGTGGTGTCGTCGGCTATTCGAATTGTGACGCAGGACATCTTGTTTCGAGTGGGAATGTCCGACCCCCGACGAGCCGCGGAGCGCCAGATCCCGGCCAAGAACGCTGATTCGTCGCAAGCGGCACCCAAAACCTTCAAGTCTCAAGCGAATAACCGCTCGAAGAACAAGCGTAAGCGAAAGGAACGGTAATCCATGGATTGGGTAGAAACTACCGGGAAAACAGTAGAAGAGGCCACGAAGCGCGCCCTTCAGCACCTTGGCGTCGGCAACAGCGACGCCGAAGTCGAAATTATTGAAGAGCCTAAGGCCGGAATGTTCGGACGGGTGAAGGGCGAAGCGCGAGTGCGAGCGCGAGTTCGACCGCACTCCCCTCGTCCGAAGCGCGGAAATAGCCAGCCTCGATCTCGGGGCGGCCGTAACCGAACTGAGCGCCCGGCCAAATCGCAAGGCGACAAGACCCGCCCGGCCAAGGCGGAGGCAAAGGCCGGCGCAAAGAGTGTGCAGAATAACAATCGGTCCACCAAGGAGGACTCCGTGACATCAGTAATCCCGCTCGCCGATCAGGCGGCCATCGCCAAGGAGTTCCTCGAAGGACTCCTCACATCGTTGGAACTCACTGCCACGGTAACCATCAAGGAAATTGATGCAGAGACAGTTGAAGTAGCTATTAACCACGACCCCGCTACCGAACTCGGGGTCCTCGTCGGTCCTCGCGGAACGACGCTCCAGGCGCTGCAAGAAATCACGCGGACCGTGGTGCAGGCAAAGGCCCAGGGGAAGACAAGCCGCATCCTGGTTGATGTTGCTCAGTACCGAGAGCGCCGTGTAGCGGCGCTTGCCCGCTTTGGACAAAAGGTTGCTCAGGAAGTCATTGAGACGGGTGAGGAACGGGCGCTCGAACCGATGTCACCAGCTGACCGTAAAGCCATTCACGACGGCCTGACCGGCATGGATGGAATCGTGACTCGTAGTGAGGGCGACGAGCCTCGCCGATTTGTGGTGATTGCTCCGGCATAATATCTACGTGACATTTGATTGGCTCGCCAGCTCCCTCGAGAAAT
Source organism: uncultured bacterium (assembly GCA_963977995.1). GTDB lineage: Bacteria > Actinomycetota > Acidimicrobiia > Acidimicrobiales > RAAP-2 > RAAP-2. Next base: position 10,058 of record CAXBRG010000011.1, read on the forward strand.
CGAGGGAGCTTGGCTTTTTAGGACCCGGTGAGATCGTCCCTCACATCGAGCACGCCAGGGGATTTCGAGCGGCGTGGGACGCGTATCGAGACGAAGCCCCCGGCACCATTCTGGACCTCGGTGCGGGCGGGGGAGTGCCGGGCTTGGTTTTGGCTGTCGAGTGGGTTACGGACATCACGTTGCTGGATTCGATGGAAAAGCGCTGCCGATTCCTTCGCGAAGTACTGACCGTCGACGGAGCGCCATTAGGACCTCGGGTTACCGAAGGCCGCGCAGAGGCACTAGCCCGGGACGAGAACCTCGAAGCGCGATTTGATCTGGTTGTCGCGCGCTCATTTGGTCCACCGGCCGTGACGGCAGAATGTGCCGCACGCTTCCTCCGCCTTGGTGGCCTCCTTGTCGTTTCCGAACCACCTGATGTTCGCCAAGCCGACCGATGGTCACAGGCCGGTTTGGGCAAGGCGGGATTGCGAAGACTCACTCAGGATGATTCCGTCGGAGGCTTCGCTGTTATCGAGAAGATACGTGCAACGCCTCCTGAGTTCCCCCGAGCAACGGGAGTACCGGGGAAGAAGCACCTTTTCGGCTGAAATGTTTCACGTGAAACACCACCCGAGTCCTACCGATGTTTCACGTGGAACATGAATGGCGGTCCTCTTCCCCCGATCCAGATGTTTCACGTGAAACAAAGAAATACTTGACGGAGACATAAAAAACGAGTTCAATGGTTGGTGGAAGTGTCGGTCGAGTTGTCACGCAACTGGGAATGAGGATCATGTCGGAAGGTTCGTCAACCAAGGTATTCGCTGTCGCGAATCAAAAGGGCGGGGTCGGCAAGACAACGACGACTATCTCTCTCGGTGCAGCGCTCGCGCAAGAGGGGAAGCGCGTTCTCCTTATTGACCTGGACCCCCAAGGGAACGCTACGGTCGGGGTGGGCGTTGATCCCCATACCTTTGACCACACGATGTATGACGTGCTCTTAAATGATGACGTCAGTCTTATTGATGTGATCGAACCCACTGGATTCGCGAACCTTTTCGTTGCTCCGGCCGACCTTAACTTGGCGGCTGTCGAGCAAGAGCTCACAGCAGTTATTTCTCGCGAACTCCGTCTTAAGAGGGCCATCGATAGTCTCGGAAATGATTTTGATTTCGTCTTCATTGACTGCCCACCATCCTTGGGCCTTATCACCATTAACGCGTTTGCCGCCGCTACCGACATTCTCGTACCGATGCAATGTGAGTTCTACGCCCTCGAGGGCTTGACACAACTTCAAAAGATTGTTGATTTGGTCCAGCGTAATCTCAATCCCAACCTTCGAATCTCCCGGGTGGTATTAACCATGTTCGACCCACGCACGACGCTGTCGGTTGAGGTCGCCCAGGAAGTAGAACGAGCGTTCCCGAAGGAGGTCTGTAAGACGAAGATCCCCCGGACCGTTCGACTGGCAGAGGCCCCCTCGTTTGGGCAGCCGATCACCGTTTTCGACCCCAGCTCAAAAGGATCACTGGCCTATAAAGCCCTCGCAAAGGAGTTCATCTAATGGCACGCAAATCAGGACTTGGTCGGGGCCTCGGCACCCTCATCCCCGAGGGCGAGGCACCAGAACCCTCTACGACAGTGGCCAGCGCTGAGGGCCCGTATCGCCTTCTGCCGATCACGAGCATCATCCCCAACATCAACCAGCCGCGCCAACACTTCGATGAGGATGCACTGTCGTCATTGGCCGCTTCCATCAAGAGTATGGGTGTCCTCCAGCCCATCATGGTGCGCCCCGTACCCGGTAAGGACGAGTTTGAAATTATCGCGGGTGAGCGTCGCTGGCGCGCCTCGCGGATTGCCGGACTCGACGCAATACCGGCCTACGTGGAATCAGACGTCAACGACACGCTCTCGCTCGAACGGGCAATCGTTGAGAACCTACACCGCGTCGACCTCTCGGCCCTCGAAGAAGCAGCTGCCTACCAACAGTTGATTGACGACTTCGCCCTCACCCACGAACAAGTGGCCGACCGAGTCGGAAAGAGCCGTGCAACTATTACAAACACATTACGACTACTTAACCTCGGAACGTCGGCCCAGAAAGCCCTGAAGGAGGGACGAATCTCCGCCGGTCACGCCCGAGCTCTGCTCGGCTTGGCCGATGTCGCTGCACAAGATCGCTTGGTGACCAAAATCGTTAACACAGAACTCACCGTTCGCCAGGTTGAGGACGCCGTCAAGGCCGCACAGGCAACTGGTGCTACCACCGGAAAACCGTCCGGCACCCGGCCCAAGCTGCGGCCACTGCCTGATCCCGGTATCGCCGAATTGGAAAAGCTCCTTGAAAAACTGTTGAGTACTGACGTTCATATCGAGATGAAGGGCAAGACTGGCCGCCTTGTCATCAATTTCGCGGACGTGGACGATCTTGAGCGAATCTATAACGCGATGTCGCCCAACGCCGGAGCCTAGGTACCCTCAACCTTCAACTTCAAGTTTCCACAACCTGTGGATGAAGTTGTGGGTTTAGCGTGAGACATTGTTCAATGGCCTGATTTGTGGGGTTGTCTATAGCAACCCCAGGAAATATTTTTATTCGCCGCTGTGGAAAACCACGGGGAGCGCCGCCACGAACGCCGTCGCAATCTCTTGATGCGCACCCGGGCCGTGGATGATCTCGAGAGCCGTCATGGTGCTATTCCGCAGAAGTGGCCCCGCCATCCCGAAAGTATCACCATTGAGCTGGGTGGCAATTCGCTCCGCCATTTCATATCCGTGTAGTGACCGGAATCGAAAGGACTCGTAGTAGTGGACAATCGGCTCCGTTACTCCCGCCCGTTCGCGGAACGACGCCACGAGTCCCGCTCCGAGCTCATTCGCCCGCTGGGCCACACTCTCATCGGTGCCCGATTCGAGTCGAACATCACTACCGCTCGAGCGAAGACGTTCAGCAATGATCGAGCCAGCCGGCGAATTACCAGCGATGACCACCAGGTTCGAGGTCGCCTCACGAATCAGTGAAGAGCGCTGTCGAACCTCGGTGACGAGCCGCCGGCTTTGATCACGTGGCACGAGTCGGCGCAGCGCGATGAGGGTCTCTCGTGTCACCACTCCAGTGGGGTCGAGACCGTAGTTGCGTTGGAACTCCATCAACGCTGACTCGGTCAGCGTTCCAAAGATTCCATCAACACGCCCGGTATCGAATCCCAGCAGAGCAAGTGACTGCTGCAGGGCTACGACGTCATCTCCTCGAAGAAGTGGTCGCGATACGTAGAGGAGTCGGTCGCCCAGATCCCATACGGTCTCTTCGAGGGAACGCAGGAGTCGACTGTCGATAAATGACGTCTCCTCGAGCCCCCGCGCACGTTGAAACTCCCGCACCGCCAACATCGTGGTCTCGGTGACGAGGTCGTCGCGAGCGACGTCGAATCCCAGCGCGAATAGTTGGTCGTGCAACACGGCAACGGCATCGTGCCGATCACCGATGGAGAGTGTGACGTTGTTCGGAATAGTTAGAGGAGGTTGGTGATTTCTTGCAGCATGGCACCCTTGGGGCGAGCCCCCACCAGGCGACCCACAACTTCGCCGTCCTTGAAGAGCAGCAGTGTCGGGATGCTCATCACGGCGAACTTGGTCGCCGTGGCGACATTGGCGTCAACGTCGAGCTTCGCAATGGTGAAACGATCGGACTGCTCCACGGCGAACTCTTCGAGAATCGGTGCAATCTGCTTGCACGGTCCGCACCATTCGGCCCAAAAGTCCACCAAAATTGGCTTGTCAGCAGAACGAACGGTCTCATCGAATGTTGCGTCCGTCAGATTGGTAATTGTGCCCATGTCGCACCTCCGTATGTTCCACGCTAGCAACGCCGAGGTTGGCGTTACGCACTACAGCCCTCGGGCCTCCAGCCAGCGTTCCGCGTCAATCGCCGCCATGCAACCTGACGCCGCGGACGTGATGGCCTGTCGATAGTGGTGGTCTTGAATGTCGCCGGCGGCGAAAATTCCATCGACGCTCGTGTAGGTACCCGGTCCGGTCACGACGTAGCCGTTCTCGTGAAGTTGAAGTTGGTCGGCCACGACATCGGCGTTGGGCACATGACCAATCGCCACAAACACTCCGGTGACGGCCAGGTCGCGAACCTCACCGGTGACCGTATCTTCGACACGCAGACCAGAGACTTTGTCGTCACCGAGAACCTCTGTCACTTTGGTGTTCCACGCCAGTCTGATCTTGTCATTGGTGAGGGCGCGTTCGGCCATGATTTTTGAAGCGCGCAACTGGTCGCGCCGGTGCACCAAGGTCACGCTGTTCGCAAAACGAGTGAGGAAAAGTGCTTCTTCGACCGCCGAATCACCACCGCCGATAACGGCGATGTCCTGCCCCCGAAAGAAGAATCCGTCGCACGTCGCGCAGGTGGAGAGACCCTTCGACATCAAGCGATCCTCACCCGGGACACCCAACATGAGAGACCGAGCACCGGTCGCCACAATGACGGTGTCCGCCGTGATGCCCGGTTCCTCACCGTCCTCGCGCACCCAGGCTCGAAACGGTTGTTGTGATGTATCGAGTCGGACCACCTTGGTCATGCGTAGTTCGGCCCCGAATCGAATGGCCTGTTCTCGCATCTTGCCCATGAGTTCAGGTCCCTGGACTCCCTCCGGGAATCCGGGGAAGTTCTCCACCTCGGTGGTGATCATCAACTGCCCCCCGGGCTGATCGGTGGTGGATGACGGCTCACCCTCAATCACGATGGGGGAGAGCTGGGCTCGGGCCGCGTAGATCGCGGCCGTGAGACCGGCCGGTCCTGAGCCGATAATGAGAACTCGTGTATGACTCACGCTTTTTTCCTTAGTGGGACGGGTTTACGTTGGCGCCACACAACAAGACCACTACCGACAAAGAGCGTCCCGAGGACAAAGTAGGTGATGTATTCCTTGCCGTCGAAGGCGTAGACGTTGAGAATGCGTACGAGTCCAATGAGCAGCGTCGTCAGCGCAACAATGCCAAAGGCCACAATGAGAAAACCAAAGGCGACAGACCGCCCAGCGAGAAAAATTGGTCGCAGTACGGTGTCGTGGAAACGATCGAGGTAGTAGTCGAGAGTTCCGAGGGCCGTATCGACGACGTCGGGTTCACGAGGTTCTTCGGGCACGCTCACAAGTAAAACTTAGTGGCGACGGCGAATGTTTCCCTACTGGCGAATCCACGAGACGCCGACAATGCCGGGGCCACCGTGAGTTCCCACCGTCGAACCAATATCGGTCACGATGAGTGGGTGAGTCGTGGGGATATCGCGTAAGAGTTCCACAATCACGTCAACGTCGGCCGCCGCGCCGTGCGATACCGCAATCCACTGCAAGGGAGCGGCCTCACGTGCCTTTTCGACGAGCGCGGCGAAGGCCTTGGTACGAGTACGGGCTCGACCAGCCTCGGCGACGACACCGTCGCGGAGTTCCAGTAGCGGCTTGATGGAGAGGACGGATCCGAAGATCGCCTTGGCGCCCTTTAAACGACCACCCTTAATGAGGTGCTCGAGCGTGTCGATTGTGCCGGCCACGCCCGTCTTGCCGACGAGCTCCATACCGCGTGCGTAGAGCTCGTCCAGGCTCGCCCCGGCCTGGGCCCGCTCCGCCAAATCAATCGCAATCATTCCCTGTGCCATGGTGACGGCCGCGGAGTCCAGAACGCGCACCGGAATGCGGTCGCTCACCGCGTCAGCAGCCAATGAGGCGGACTGGTGAGTGGCCGACAGTTTGCTGCCGAGGGCAACGACAATGACACCGGCGGCCCCGGCGGCGAGGGCTCGCTCGTAAGCCGCTTGGAAGGCTCCCGGCGATGGCGCCGCTGTTTCGGGCAGGACGGGGGAGGACTTGCATTTCGCCCAAAACTCCGCAGGCGTGAGACCCGTTCGGTCGGTGAACTCCTCATCGCCAAATCGAATGGTTAACGGAACAACCTCAATACCGAGTCGCTCCGCCACGTCGACGGGAATGTCGGATGCGCTATCGGAAATGATGTGAATTTTGGCCATGGTTCCCCCTCTGGTCTCCTATACCTTTACACGGATTCGTTCGCCTCGCGCGTGATGACGGGCCAGCCAGAAGGCCATCACGGTGACGGCGCCCAACGCCCCGAGAATGAGTCGTATCACGAGGCCCAGCCCTTGTGTGTCACCTCGCACGTTGTAACCCACGGCGGCCAGGAGTCCTCCCGCGAGCGAGACCCCGAGCGTCGAGCGCATCCATCGGGTGGCGAGGGATTGGCGAAGGTCAACGCCGCGATACCACAACGCGATGACAATCGCCGCGGCCGCCACGGCGTACGCGTCGAGCTCGGCCACGAACATGTGTTCGTTCGCCACCGCCCCCGCGAGCAGGCCGGCTGCGGCCGGCAAAGGCGCGTCCAGTTCTCCCTCCATGGAAAAACCGTCCAAGAAATCCGCCCTGCGCGACAGTATCCTGAAGCGCAAAACGGCGGCCAAGCCCATTGCCTTCAGCCTCGATGAAGTCCGCGCCATTGCGCAGACCGTCGCGCCAAAGACCGCAACGCCGAGTAATGCCAAGAACGCGAAAGGCGCTGGCCCCAAGTCAGGGAGCGCTGCCGTCGAGAAAACCAAGCCCCAGCATGTTAAGGCCGCTTCGTTGGCCGACATCCTCGGATTCAATCCGAAAAAGAAAGGGACGCCGGCGAACCTCTCCGACAAGG
>CAXBRG010000012.1:0-16539 GCA_963977995.1 uncultured bacterium
GCTTCGTTCATTAACGCTCCCGCGACCAAGTGAGGAACATGGCTGGCCATGGCAACTAATCGGTCGTGGGTGTCCGCCGGTAGGGCCAAGGGTGTCGCTCCCAGATCCGAGATCACTGAGTGGAGCCGGGTGTAGGCCTCCGGTGCCGTCGCGGCGCTCGGTGTGAGTACCCAGGTGGCACCGAGAAAGAGGTCCGGACGACTGCCATCAAGCCCTTTCTGCTCGCTTCCCGCCATGGGGTGTCCTCCGACGAACCGAGGATCATCGATTGCGGTGACTATTGCCTGTTTCACACCCGCAACATCGGTGACCGCGGCGGTTGGCGGGAGGCTCCTTAGGAGCGTCTCCGCCACACCCACTACCGCCTGCGCGGGTACGGCGATGAAGACATACTCCGCATCATCTGAGCTAGTCCCAACGATGATCTCATCGCGGAGTGCTTGGTCGACCACAGACTGATTGGTATCCGAACCCGTGACCATCCAGCCCCGATCTCGTAGACCGCAGGCAATCGAACCACCTATGAGACCCAGTCCAACGACATGCGCTCTACGAGGGGAGGTCATCGCGCAATCCCTGAGCGCCGTGTAAATACACGTGTCGAATCGCATCTCGCTGACGCTCGCTGTAAATATGCAACATGACGCGAACGCACAGCGGCGTACCTCCCGGCACGTCAATCTCCGACGCGCAGATCAGTGGTATGTCGCCGAAACCAATCCCTCGTGCTGCCGTTGCCGGAAATGCCACCGTGACATCAGGCGTGGCGGTGAAGAGAACCGACACGACATCGCTGTGATCAATGTCATTTCGTTCCATGATTGCGAGAAGCATCTCCTGGACGCGCTCTTCCATGCTGTCCCAGGTATTGCTCTCTATCGTGGTGGCACCACGCACGGCGACAATTCGAGATGTCATGGAAGAAGCGTACCTTCGCTATTTTCTGTTTCATTGACGCTGTCCATGAGTTTCTTGACTTCCGACGTTGACAGCGAACGGCACTGGCCAGGTGCCAGTTTGGCATCGTGTAGCGGACCGATACGGGTACGAACCAGCCGTACGACGTTGTGCCCGACAGCCTCGCACATCCGGCGCACTTGGCGGTTTCTGCCCTCATGAATCACAATTCGCAGTACCCCATCGCTGACTCGACTCACACGAGCTGGTGCCGTAAGACCGTCCTCCAGCTCGACTCCCTCACGTAGCCTCCGGATGCTGGTAGGACTTGGGTCACCATCGACTCTGACGAGGTACTCCTTCTCCACTCCATGAGACGGATGCATCAAAAGATGAGCCAAACGCCCATCGTTAGTGAGCAGGAGTAGCCCCTCTGAATTCATATCGAGTCGGCCCACCGAGAAAACACGAACAGCATTGGGAACTAGATCCAAAGCGGTGGGTCGTCCCTGCGGATCATTTGCCGTCGTGACGTATCCAACGGGCTTGTTGAGTAAGTAGTAGACGGCGCTGGGCGCCGCCGGAATCAGCTTGCCGTCCACTCGAATTTCTTGCGCATCGGCGTCTACACGATTTCCCAGTGAGGCGACAATTCCATCAACCGTTACTCGATGTGATGCGATTAACAGTTCTGCTGCACGCCGCGAACCGAAGCCCGCACGCGCCAGTGCCTTTTGCAGTCGCTCCGGCTCTGACACTTACTCGTCTGCTCCAAGAGGCTCTTGATGAAGCGAGTCGGATAGCTCCCGTGCTGTCTCCAACGGCGGAAGAAACTGCTCAATCGGTGGTAGGTCGGCTAGCGACGCCAATCCCAAACGATCAAGAAATAGTTCAGTCGTTCCGTACAAGACCGGTTGACCCGGGCCTTCCGCACGGCCAACTTCTTGGATGTATCCCCTTTGTTCGAGGAGCCGGGTCACACCGTCGACGTTGACACCACGAAGAGCCGAGATTTGAACCCTCGTCACGGGCTGGCGATACGCAACAATTGCCAGAGTCTCGAGTGCGGCCGCAGAGAGGCGGTGCGAAACGTCCCGATTGGCAAACCTCGTCACCGCATCGGCCACATCCGGCGACGACTGCATGGTCCATCCGCTAGCCAGTTCACTCAGCACGAATCCTCTTTGCTGGTCAACAAACTCTTGTTGGATAACCCTCAATTCGCTCTCAACGCTCTCAACATTCACTCCGCACAGGTCGGCGAGCTCGGCGGCCGTCACTGGCTCAAGAGCAACCGTCAACATCGCCTCTAGTTGTTGCGGCAACGACCCTTTAGCCCTCGTAGACATCTATCCTCCCAATTTCAAGCACCGAATCATCTCCGATCCACTCAATCTCAACGTCTCCAAAGGTGACGCCCTGCCCCAATTCGACTCGTCCGAGCTTGCAGAGTTCAAGAAGTGCCAGAAAATGCACAATGATCTCGATTCGTTCTACGATGCCAGCTACCAGAGTGCGGAAAGTCACCCGACCCATCTGTGGAAGTCGCTGGGCCAAGACGACCACTGTCTCGGCCACGGTGACAGCATCGACCGTTACGTGGTTCAAAGTCACCCGTGGAACGGGCTTTTCCTCAATACCCTTCAAAAAGGCCTTCCCAAGCATTTCCGGAGTGACCCCGGACAAGAGATCGGGTGGCGTTACGACAAACCCTGAGTCCAAGCCCGTCAATCGCGGGAACGACCTCGCCGCTCGGTCGAGAAGACCTACAAAGGCATCGGCTGCTCCGGCATAGGTTCGGAGCTCCAGCAGGCGGGCGAGAAATACGTCGCGTTCCTCCCAACCAATGAATTCCTCATCTTCCTCAGCATTCTTTGCGGATGGAAGAAGTGCGGTGCTCTTGATTTCGAGGAGGATGGCGGCGATGAGCAGAAACTCTGAGAGTTCTTCAACATCAATGGTGCGTGAGTCGTCCCGCAATATCGCGACGAATCCCTCGATTACTGGTGTTAGAGGAAGATCGAGAACGTCCATCTCGTGCCCGTTGATTAACTGGAGCAGAGTTTGGATGGGACCGTTGAATGACGGCGTCGTCACGACGTATGTCACGCTGAAATTGTAGCAATTTCAAGGGGCGAATTCTGGTGATTAGTAATATGACATCATGCGCGTCTTGTCGGGAATCCAACCTTCCGGTTCGATTCACCTGGGAAACTATCTCGGCGCCCTCACGAATTGGGTCAAGACTCAGTCGGAATCAAGCTTCTATGCCGTCGTTGATCTCCATTCGCTGACCTTGGATATTGATCCTGCAGAACTCCGTCAAAATACGAGGGAGCTGGTCGCAACGCTGTTCGCCGTTGGCCTTGACCCGGGTGTATCGACCGTGTTTGTGCAGAGCCATATCGCCGCTCACGCTCAGCTGAGTTGGCTGCTGGAGTGCACGGCGTCGTATGGCGAATTGACCCGCATGACTCAGTTCAAGGAAAAGGCCGAACGTCAGGGAAGCTATCGAGTCGGTCTCTTGACCTACCCCGTTCTCATGGCGGCTGACATTCTCCTGTATCAAACGACGCACGTACCCGTGGGTGATGACCAACGCCAACACCTTGAACTGGCAAGGAACATTGCCGAGCGCTTTAATAACCGTTTCGGTCCGACATTCACCGTGCCGGAGGGAGTGGTGCCCGCAGTAGGTGCCCGTGTTATGGATCTCCAAGAGCCAACACGCAAGATGAGCAAGTCGGTGACGTCGCCCGCAGGCACGCTCAATATTTTCGATTCGGCCGACGACATTGACCGCAAGATCAAGCGAGCGGTGACCGACAACGATGCCGAAGTTGCTTTCGACTGGACTACGAAGCCGGGTCTGTCAAACCTTCTGGAGATATTCGGTGCAGTTACGGAAACCAGCCCTGACGTGGTTGCCTCGCGCTACACCCGATATGGCGACCTGAAGTCCGACCTGTCGACCGCGCTCGTCGAACTGCTACAGCCCATTAAGCAACGCTTCGACACTCTGATGGCCGACCCGGCGGAGTTGGATCGCCTCATCGGTGTTGGCGACAACCGTGCGCGCCCCGTTGCCACGGCCACGTACGAGAATGCCGCTGCTCGTATGGGGCTGTTGCTCTAAGCAGCGAAAGCCAGTTTCTGGAAGAGGGCGAACGTGCTCTCGTAGAGACCCGATCCGATATGTAGCGTCAGCGAATTGACGAGCAAGAAGATCATGACGAGAGGCAAGGCTCGTTCACGGAAGTGGAAATACGTCCCTAGGTACCGACGCGGTAAGAGACGTTCAATGAGTGCGCTTCCGTCAAGTGGTGGTATCGGGAAGAGATTGAAAATCGCCAGCGAGATGTTGACAAGTCCGAAAATCCCGAAAAAGTAGGCGATTTCAGTCCAGGTTCCGTAGTCTCCCCAGTTCAGTTCGTCAACTGTGACCCCTGTCGCGCGGCAAATCACCACCGACACCAAACAGAGAACGATATTGGTGGCGGGTCCCGCCATAGAAACCAAAAAAGAGTGATTGCGAATATCACGCAATCTCGTAATGTCAACCGGCACAGGCTTCGCAAAACCGATTGCGGGAAGACCCACCAGTCGTAACAAAAGTGGCAGTACCACTGTTCCAAAGGGGTCGATGTGCGCAATCGGGTTCAGCGTCAGTCGTCCCTGGTTCTTGGCCGTGGGATCGCCAAAGTAGTTCGCCACGTAGCCGTGCGAGCACTCGTGGAGGGTAATCGCTATCACCGAACTCACCAGGAGAATGATTGCGTCGCGGCCCATCAGTACAACTTAGGGTCAAATAGCTCGAGGATGCGACGCCACGTAGGCGTCTTTCAGAGTGGCGAGAGCAACGCTGGTGTAGCGCTGCGTCGTGGCAATCGATGAGTGCCCGAGGAGTTCCTGAACGACTCGAATATCTGCGCCGTGGGCGATCATGTGGGTGGCACAACTGTGGCGGAATGAGTGTGCGTGGAGCCCAGACGTCGTCAATCCGGCCTGTACGGCCCTCCTCCGAAGGATCTCGTTGACGCCGTGACGTGACAGGGGTGCTCCTCGAAAGTTCAAGAAGACCGCATGGCTACGTCTCGCACCTCGCTGCGACGAAATGGATGCGAGATGGAGGGTGAGAGCCTTCCTAAGGCAGCTACCCATGGGAACGAGTCGTTGCTTCTCCCCCTTACCCGTAACACGAATCACATTCTCATCGAAGTCAATATCGCCGACCGTGACACCAAGCATTTCGCTTACGCGACAGCCTGTCCCGTACAGAAACTCAATGAGCGTTCGGTCGCGAATGCTCAGCGCGTCGTCCCCGGTGATTGAATCGAGAAGCCCGGCGATGTACGTCTCAGACAAGGCCTTTGGCAGCGCTCGGTCGCGTCGCACGGACGGAAGCAGCGTTGTTGGATCTCGGTCAATTATTCGTTCATCAACGAGGAACAGGAACAACCCTCTGACCGCACTCATCGCACGAGCCACGGTGGCGGGGGCTAGGCCCTCACGTCGTAGAGTGGCAAAATACCGATCCAGATCGCCAGCTGTGACATGTTCGATATCTGGACAGCACTGAATGAATTGAAGCAAGTCGTTGGAATACGCGGTGATGGTTGCGTTCGATCGACCCTTACTCACGGTCAACATCAACAGGTACTGATCGAGCAGTACGGTTGGTTCTAACGGAGTGCCAGCCACGCCCTGAGTCCAATTGTGGCCGTTCCATCGAGATGGCTGCCGGGGCTCAGCAGTTCGAGAATTTCGGTGCGGTTCCACCACTCCACTCTCATGGCCTCTTCCTCGGGACCGGATGGCCGGGCCTGTCGAAGAGAGACATTTTCAGCCAGGAACACGACCGTCACTTGGTCTGTCCAGCCTGGTGAATTGTAAAAAGTGCACAGTTCAGTCCACTGAGTGCTAACGGCCCCAATTTCCTCGTCGAGCTCGCGCTGTGCCGTTGCGAGTGGGTTTTCGGTGGCAACATCACATGTCCCCGCCGGGATCTCCAAGTGCTCTCGCCCGATGGTGGCACGCCATTGCCGGAGCAAAGCAACGTCACCATGCTCATTAACTGCTACCACGGCGACCGCTCCGGGATGCCGAACCACGTCTCGTTCAAAAGTTTCATCGCCTTCAACAGTGATGCGATCAACGTCAAAAACAAACGACGAAAGGAGTCGCTCTTGTCGAGCGATGCGAAAATCCGCCATTACGGCGTAGCAGTTTCTTCGACACGCAACCGCCCGTCTCGTTCATCGGCGCGGCGGGAAGCGGCTTGAATCAAACCGGCGAAGAGAGGGTGAGCACGATTCGGTCGTGACTTGAATTCGGGGTGCGCCTGCGTACCGACGTAAAAGGGGTGCTCGACATGTTCAATGAACTCAACGAGTCGGCCATCGGGAGAAAGACCACTACACCGCACGCCGACGTCCAGGTAACCGTCGGCATAACGACTATTGAACTCATAACGGTGCCGGTGACGCTCCGACACAACAGGGCTGCCGTAGAGGTTCGCCACGAGGCTTCCCTCAGCGAGCATTGCGGGGTACGCCCCCAGTCGCATGGTGCCGCCCTTGTTTGTGATGTCAACTTGCTCCGCCATCAAGTCAATAACGGGATACGAGGTATCGGCGTCAAACTCACGTGAATTGGCCTCAGGTTGTCCAAGGAGGTTCCTCGCGGCCTCGATAACCATGATTTGCATTCCTAGGCAGATGCCGAGCGTTGGGATCCCCTCAGTTCGGCAGATCTCGGCTGCGGAGATCATTCCCTCGATGCCTCGTTCGCCGAACCCGCCCGGAATAATGACACCGTCCAATGTTCGCAGATAGGAAAGGTCGAAATCGTGTGGAATCCGCTCGGCGTCAACTTTCACCATCTCGACCCGACAGCCGGCATGAATAGCGGCATGAGTAACGGACTCGAATACGGAGAGGTAGGCATCGGACATCGTCACATATTTGCCAACTAGTCCAATCCGGATCGGCTTTGAAGCCTCACGAACAAGACGGGTGACATCGGTCCAGACAGTGAGGTCAATCGGGAACTGCGACTCTTGAATTCCAAGAACGCCGCAGACGTACGCATCCAAACCCTCCTGATGGAGATTGAGGGGGATCTCGTACAAACTTGACGCATTGACAGCTGAAACGACAGCCTCAGTCGGCACGTCGCAAAACATCGATATCTTCCGTTTCATGTCCGGCTGGACGGGAGCGTCAGAGCGACACACAATCACGTCGGGCTGAATTCCCATGCTCCGCAATGTTGACACGGAGTGTTGAGTCGGCTTGGACTTATGTTCGCCGGAGCCTTCAAGATAAGGGACAAGCGTCAGGTGAACGTAACAAACGTTCTCCTTGCCAACATTGTGGCGAAACTGTCGAATCGACTCGATGAACGGAATGATTTCGATGTCACCGACCGTTCCGCCGATTTCGATAATGGCCACATCCGCGCCAGTTGAACCAAGCCGTGAGATTCTTTCCTTGATCTCATCAGTGATGTGAGGAATGACCTGGACGGTCTTGCCGAGATAGTCGCCCTTGCGCTCCTTGTTAATCACGCTCTGATAAACGGCACCAGTAGTGGTGTTCGAAAGACGCGTGAGGGGCTCGTCAATAAATCGTTCGTAGTGCCCGAGATCGAGATCCGTCTCACCTCCGTCATCCGTCACGAAGACTTCGCCATGTTCACCGGGATTCATCGTGCCGGGATCGACGTTGAGATACGGGTCCAACTTCCCCATCGTCACGTGAAGGCCGCGTAGACGTAGGAGGCGGCCCAACGAGGCGGCGGTGAGGCCCTTGCCGAGGGAACTTGATACACCCCCGGTCACGAAAATGTACTTCGTAGGTGAGTGTCCGCTAGCCACGGACCTATACCTTACCGTGACTCAGCGCGGTACCGCGTCAACGCTGGAGGAGACGTTCCGCCAAGGCTCGAGACTCGGTCACCGCGCCGTCGCCGGACAGCATGCGGGCAATTTCGGTGACTCTCTCCGAGCCGGAAACGGCCCGAATGGTGGTACGGGTCGTGTTGTCTACGACATGTTTCTCAACCACAAAATGGTGATCGGCCTGGGCCGCCACGCTCGCTAGGTGCGTGACAGCTATCACTTGTTGCTCGTGAGATAAATCACGTAGACACTCACCAATCGACTGAGCAACATTTCCACCAATGCCACTATCGATTTCGTCGAACACAGTGACACGTCCCGACTCACCGACCACTAATGACACAGCAAGAAGAACCCGACTCAGTTCCCCGCCGGAGCCAATGTGTTGAATCGGTCCGCCCCGTGATCCCGGATTGGGATAGAACTGAATGTCCATCTCTCCACCGTCGTAGCCACCCGTCACGATCTCAATCCGGGCGTTCGGGAGTGCCACTCGTGGAAGATTCTCGTTCACATCGCTAGTGAACCGGTCAGCGGCAATATGACGGAGATGACTGATACGGGCTGCCTCTCGTCGTTCGAGCTCCTCAACCTCGCGGATTCGCACCTCATTCGCGTTGAAAGCTTCTGCGGCATTGCCAAGATTGTGAATGACTGATTCGGCCTCTTGTCGCGCCGACAGCACCGAGGAGAGGTCTCCTCCATACTTCCTGGCGAGGCTTCGTAGGGTATCGACACGACGATTCAGTGTGTCAATCTCTTCCGGATCAACGTTCTCTGGATCCGTCAGGCTGCTGAGCGCCCCGACCGCTGCACGAATTGACCGTATGGCGTCAAGGAGTTGGCTACGAACTACCCCGACCTCGCCCTCACTGGTTAAGGACGACACGGAATGGACAAATTCGCCGATGCCGTCTTCAGCTTCTAACTGGTCCGCAACACGTTGGATCGCCACCATCTGATCCTGAATGGCGGTAAGGTTCTGAAGCCTTTCGAGCGACTCTTCAATTTCGGTTGGTGACGAGATTGCCGCACGGTCAATCTCGTCAATCTGAAAGCGAGCAAAGTCGATTTGACGTTCCCTCTCACTATCACTTCCACCGAAACGGATTTGGTCCGCCCGAAGTCGAGCCAACTCTCCTCTGAGGTCGGTCAGCTGTGAGGAGTCGACACCGCCAAAACGGTCAATGGTGGCAACCACCTCCGTACGATTCTTGAGTCGCAAGGAGTCGTGCTGACCATGAATGGACAGAATCTCTTGGCCGAGGACTCGTAGCGCTTCGGAGCTCGTCGGAGAGCCGTCAACTGACGCCTTCAGTCTCTGGGCATTTACGACGGTCCTTTGGAGGCAAATCTCTCGGTCATCGTCCAGGAGAAAAACTGCGCTCACCGCGAGTTCATCACCTCGGCGGGGCGTTCGACTATCGCCCCCAGCGCACAGCGTGAGAGCATCAACTAAGAGCGTCTTGCCCGCACCAGTTTCTCCGGTGATGACGGTAAAGCCCGGCGAAAAGTCGAGCGTTACGTCAGAGATAACGCCCAGACCCTGGACACTCAGGGAGAGTAGCTGTGACTTACTCATGTCCTTCCCGCAAACTCTTGCGGAGCCTCTCTCCAAATCCGAAATTGGGAGGAATCGCAACTTTGACCGATCGGTCTGACCGCCGCACGAGAATTCGCTCTCCCGGCGAGAGGGTAAAGAGCTGGTTACCATCCGCAACAACAACCCCCGACCGATCGAGAACCTCGAGCTGGATTGTTGAATCGGCGCTCACGACAACGGACCGGTTGATGGTGAAGTGTGGCGCCACGGGAGTCAGTACCAAGGCCTCAACATCGGTAGCGAGCACGGGTCCACCAGATGAAAAGCTGTAGCCCGTTGAACCGGTCGCCGTTGCGACCATCACTCCATCGGCGGAGTACGTCATGAGTTGGTCACCATTCACCGAGGCCGTAACCCGCACCATGTGTCCCGGTTGGTCACGCTCCAACACCACCTCGTTCACGGCGTATTGCGCGGTCAGACCATCCGTTGATACCTCCAGCACTACCCGACCTTCTATGGAGGCGGTACCGTCGAGAACCGAAAAGATATTCGACAGTAGGTCGTCCGGCGCCACGGAGAGCAAGAAACCGACACGACCAAGGTTTACGCCTAAGACCACGGAACCGTGGGCGTGCGCGAGTCGCGCAGCGTGGAGAAAAGTGCCGTCTCCACCGAGACTCACCACCAACGTCGATGAACTGATCGGCGGTAAATCACTCTCGCCGACTAAGTACAGATCGCTGGGCACGCCACGCTTCTCGGTCTCACGAATCGCTGAGGTGGCCAACTCCCGCGCATCGTCACGTGAGGGATAGGCGACAAACAAAACATGTTTCATCGTGACCTCCTCATCCTCGCGGTCACAAAGGTCGAACGGACCGTGGTGTCGAAGGCGGGACTTGAACCCGCACGCCCTTTCGAGCACCAGCCCCTCAAGCTGGCGTGTCTGCCATTTCACCACTTCGACGTGGGAGCCAATTTTAGCGTGTCGACGCTAGCCCGCCGACTGCAGACTCGACCATTGGGGGATTTGATCGATGAAGCCAGCGAGAGTATTCGACGGTGCGACACCCAATACCGTATTGGTCCACTGCAACGAGTAGGGAATGGCAAACAGAGGTCGTTGCCAGAATTTCTCCGCAATTTCACGGTCGCACGTCAGCCACTTCTGTGTTGCGGTCGTGGCATTGAAATCGGATTCAGCCGCGATTGCTACCTGATTGCACACCGTGCTGCGCCATCCGTAGTCAGTTGATCCTCGGCGCCTCGAGCCACTCCAGGTGGCTCCCACTCTGCCAGCGTTGCCCGAGATGGTCGTCGTGACTCCAGCGTCAACCTGACCTTCGGTCAGTGCTTGACTGAGTTCGACCTCCGTTGCAATGGTCACAATTCGAGTACGAAATCCCAACTCACGCCATGATCGAGACACAGCTTCCGCAACCTGGATGGGAAGCCTTCCTGAGACCACCCCGAGTCGTAGATTGCCTCGAAAATGCGAGGACGTGATGTCGCCGGCTGACACGTGAAGAAATTGCGCCAGAGCGTCACGGGCGCAGACAGGACAATCGCTCTCATGGCTGCCGTCATACGGTGGCGTCGGAACTTTTTCCAGCGTCGTTCCGGCCACTTGATAGGGAGCAACTGCAATAACGCCGGGATAGCCGCTCTGACCCTGCGTGAGAAGGGCCGACGCTGCGGGAGCTGTGTATTGAGTGATATCTCCAATGGCGGTGTTCAGAATCGACCAACGGTCAACGGCGAAGCTCAGCGCGGTACGAATCTCTGGCGCTCTCATCGCCGCTGAGCCCGACGAGAACGTCAACGACAAGAGATTCTGTGACATCGAGATCTTCCCCGATCGTCCGGGCAGAGACGCCATCCACGTCAAATCGGTCGGTGAGGGATCGGTTCGATAGTCCACCACCGGCCGCCCCTGTGTTGATCCGGCAGAGGCACCAGCTTCAATGACCACGGTGCGAAACTGTTGCGACCTTACGCGAAACTGCGGGTTTGCAACGAGTACGGCTCGATGAGAGTTCAGCGATTCCAGCAAGTACGGTCCAAGTGACGGGCGCTCGGACACAGTTCCCAGACTGCATACGGGTGCAGTGGAGTGAAACTCAAGACCCTGAAACATGTTTGCCCATGACGCGTAGTGCGTGGCGAACACGACACGCAATGTTTTGGCGTGGTTAGTCACCTTCGTTCGTGCGATGCGATGAAAACCATCGGCCCAGGATTCGCTTGACGATTGACCGGCATCGATTCGTTGCTCGAGATCGGCAATACTGAACGCCTCGCCGTTGCTCCATACGAACCTTGGGTCGACTGTGTAGGCGACTGTTTGTGGTTCGTCGGAAACTAGTTCCGCGCTGACAATGGGGCCCCCGGCTCCCACGTATCTTCCCGTGGGATGCGTACTGAATGCCGATGGTCGCGTGAGGGTGAGAACTGCCCTAAGAGCGTCGGAGGTGTTTGGGGAGGTGACGGTACAACCGCTAAACGCCCCCGGGATGAAGACACGTAGAACTGGTGGTGTCGACGAACGTTGTACCTCCGCCCCAATCGACGATTCAGCACCAAATAGTACGAAGAACGACAGCAGTAGGGGCGGCCAGCGGCGCACGGCTACTGCAGACGTAAAGCCAAAGCCAGCAACGTGAAGGCGAAAACAACCGCAACGCCGATGGTGATTCGGTCAAGATTGCGTTCGGCCACTGCCGTACCCTGCGCCACGGCGCCGATCGATCCACCCATCATGTCGGACATTCCGCCGCCGTTCCCGGAGTGCAACAAAACCAGAAAAATCAGGGCGATACCCGTGAGCACTGAGATAGTCATGACAATGGCGGTCAGCATTGGTCCTCCCTTGGGCTACTTACGGTAGCAGGCGTGCGTCTTTGCGATAATCGCCACGAACTCCTCGGCCTTCAGGCTCGCCCCACCGACCAGGAAACCGTCGATGGGAGAACCCTCCACGAGGGCTTCACAGTTTTCGGCGTTGACCGAACCACCGTACAGAACCCGTGGCTTGGCATTCCATGACGAAGGAAAGGAGTCCCTAATCACCTGGACGACGGCAGTGATGTCGCCGTCTGTGGCGGTCACCCCCGAACCGATTGCCCAGAGAGGCTCGTAGGCCACCACGATGCGTTCGTGATTCTTCGGATCAATCTTGCTCAGTGCCGCGACAATCTGTTCATGGATGACGTGATTAGTTAGCCCCTCGGAGCGTTGTTCCATCGTCTCCCCACAGCAGATAACCGCCGTGAGGCCCGCATTCGCTACCGCCACCGCCGTGTCGCGAACTACGTCGTCCGACATCGCGAAATGAACTCGTCTCTCGGAGTGCCCCACGAGCACATATCGAACGCCTAAGCGCTTCAGCATTGACACTGACACTTCACCCGTGAAGGCCCCAGACTCGAGGTGGTGGGCGTGCTGACCCGCTACTGCGAGCGGTAAACGATCAGCCTCAATAACCGAACTCACGCTGCGGATGTCAACGAAGGGCGGCGCGACCGCTGCCTCGACGTTATCTAGGACCTGTCCACGCATCAAAACGCCTAGTTGCTGTACTAAATGGATGGCCTCGACGTAGTCGAGATTCATCTTCCAGTTTCCAATCACCAATGCCTTGGTCATACCTCTCCTCGAAGTGCCTTCAGACCGGGAAGATCACCGAACTCCAAGAGCTCCAACGATGCTCCCCCGCCTGTCGAGATGAAACTCATGCGATCCGCGACACCGAATTTTTCAACCGCCGCGGCGCTATCTCCGCCGCCGACGATCGATGTGGTGCGCGACGCCGCGAGGATCTCCGCGACCGAACGCGTACCTTCCATCAATCGGGGATCCTCAAACACCCCCATCGGTCCATTCCAGAGCACCGTTGCCGCTCCCTCAATTACTCGACGAAATGCCTCGATGCTGTCGGGGCCAATATCGAGACCCATCTCCAAGTCGCCCACCGCCATCGAACGCAAGACGGGTTCTTCAATTCCACCGGAACCGAAATTCGACCCCTCGGGCAAGCACCAGACATCCGTAGGGAGGACGATTCGTCCACTCGCGAGCAGTTCCCGCACTTCGTCCACGCGCGTCTCATCGACTAACGAACTTCCTATCGGACGACCGAGAGCCTTCCAGAACGTGAACGCCATCCCGCCGCCGACAATGACGGAGTCAGCACGCTCTACCAGCACACGCGTGATGCCCAATTTGTCCGCTACCTTCGCCCCACCCACGATTGCGACAAAGGGTCGCTGCGGCGCGGACAGGGTGCCGAGGAGGGTTGTCACTTCACGTTGGAGATTCGGACCGGCCGCTGACGGGAGTACCTTCGGCGGATAGACGATCGAGGCATGCGCCCGATGGCTCGCCCCGAACGCTTCATTGACGTAGGCGTCAAAACCCTCCACGAGCTGTTGGGCAAAGACCGGATCATTGCCCTCTTCTCCGGGATCGAAGCGGAGGTTCTCCAAAAGTGTCACACCAGTGATCAACGACTCGAGGTGCTCGCGAATTGGGGCGACAGAGAACTGTGGATCGGGATGACCTTTGGGACGTCCAAAATGCGTACAGGCCGTAACACGTGCACCACGAGCCATCAGCTCTTCAAAGAGAGGAAGGGCAGCGCGGATACGAAAGTCATCCGTGACCCGTGTTGTGCCACCGCTCGTTTCTACTGGGCAGTTGAAATCGACACGGACTAGTACCGATTTGCCTCTGATGTCGCCAAGTGACTCAATCGATGGAAGATGCACTAACGGACCTGCACGCCGACTACACGCGACAGGTCGACTAACCGGTTCGAATAGCCCCACTCATTGTCATACCAACCAAAAACTTTGACCAGAGACTGCGAACTGTCAATCTGCTGCACCATCGTCATCTTGGCGTCAAAGGTGCACGAAGCGGGGCTCCCCACAATGTCAGAGGACACAATGGGATCCTCCGTGTACACGAGCACTCGTCCCAGGTCCCCCTGTGCTGCTTCGCGGAAGGCGGCGTTCACTTCATCGACAGACGTCGATCGCACGATGGCGGTGAAGTCTGTAATCGAGCCGTCGGGAATTGGTACGCGGAGTGATGTACCGTCAAGACGGCCCTTCATCGCCTCTAGAACCAGGCCCGTCGCCCGAGCGGCACCCGTTGAACTCGGCACAATATTGATCGCTGCTCCCCGTGCACGTCGAAGGTCGCTATGGGGTAGGTCAAGAAGGTTCTGATCGTTCGTGTAGGCGTGAACTGTCGTCATGAGACCCGTCACGATGCCGAAGGCGTCGTCAAGCACCTTCACCATTGGTACAAAACAGTTCGTTGTGCAGGAGGCATTCGAGACAACGTGATGCTTCTCAGGATCGTACGTGTGGTCGTTCACACCTACCACGAAAGTGGCGTCGACGTCGGTGGCGGGCGCTGAGACGATCACCTTTTTCGCTCCACCCACGAGGTGCGCAGCGGCGCTCTCGCGGGATGTGAATCGTCCCGTTGATTCGATCACCACATCGACTCCATGTTCGCCCCACTTCAAGGCCGCTGGCTCTCGTTCGGCAAACACGGAAATCTGCCGAGTGCCAATTCTCAATGACGTGTCGGTCCAGGAGACTTCTTCCGCTAGGCGGCCTTGTGTCGAGTCGTACTTGAGAAGGTGACCGTTCGTTGCGGTACTCGTGAGATCGTTAATAGCGACGACCTCAACATCATCGGTGCCGAGCGTGGCCCGGAGAAAGCCTCGACCAATTCTTCCGAATCCATTAATGCCAACTCGAACTGTCATCGCACCTCTTTCGTCGCTTTTCTAGTCTGCCACCAGAGATTGCAATACCGGCGCCAATCTATTCACTAAATGCGTACGCAGGTTGGGCGAGGCAAAACTCCCCCGCACCACTGAAATATCTTCGAGGTCACACGCACCGAGGGTGTCGTCAACGAGGGCGACATCGGGGAATACGCCGTGTTCGCGTACTGACTGCAAAGCGTTGGCGGGACCGAGAAAACGAGACTCATTTTCGATATTGAGAAGATTGGCAACCCAGAGAGATTGTGCTGACGTTGTGTGCAGGGCCTCTCGAATGCCCGGAACGACTAACGCGGCGAGGACTGAAGTGAAGTGACTCCCGGGACCCAGCACGACGATGTCGGCCTTGAGGATGGCCTCGATCGCCTCGGTCGTCGCGGTGCCAGTCGATGGAACAACGCTCAGCCGGATCACCGAGGGGCTGTTGTGAACATTGGTCTGTCCGAAAATTGGCCCCGTGGGAGTTTCACCGCAAACATCGACAGGGGTATTCGTTACTGGTACAACTCGAACTCGGGGTGAAGCTCCGACAATTTCGACCACCACATCTGATGCTCGCGTCAAGTCACCCCCCGCTTCACGGAGTGCGGCAATAAGCAGGAGATTCCCAATTGGGTGGGAATCGAATCCGACACGGCGCTCGAGGTAGTCGCGAACCGTCGGGAGGCACGCCGAACCGATGCACCGGCGCACATCGCCTACCGCCGGGATATCAAACGCCGTTCTCAGCTTGCCCGAAGACCCACCGTCATCTGCAACCGACACAATCGCAGTCACCTCGGCGTCAAGTTGCGTAGCGGCTTCGACAACTACCGCCGTGCCGTGACCTCCCCCGATCGCGACAAGTTTCATGAACGATCGATGTCGCGGTGAAAGATGACCGAGTCACCAGCTAACCGTCGGCCCACCTCTTCGACTACAGCCACCGAGCGGTGTTTGCCTCCCGTACAACCGATTGCAACTGTCAAATACGACTTACCCTCACGACTGAATGCGGGGATCTGCCACGACAGCATGGCGACAACATCGCTCACAAAATGTTCGGCGTCGTCGTGACGGAGGACGTAGTCACTCACCTCCTCCGATAGACCGGTGAACTCTCGAAGACCCTCCTCCCAGTGCGGATTCGGAAGGAAACGGCAGTCGAGAACTATGTCGGCGTCGCGAGGTATGCCACTCGCAAATCCAAACGACACCAGGTTGACACGGAGATCGGTACTCGAAGTCGTCCGAAACGTATCGGCAATCCGTCGTCGCAGTTGATTCGTATTCAAGACGCCAGTATCAATAACAACGTCGGCAGATTCTGCCAAGACTGCCAAGTGTTTTCTCTCGGTCGCTATCGCCGCAGCGACAGAGAGTGCCGGGAGGGGGTGTCGCCGCCGGTTCCCT
>CAXBRG010000013.1:0-14783 GCA_963977995.1 uncultured bacterium
TCAGTCGTGTCAACGCCAGCCAAGCCAACTTCACTCGGGTGAATTTGACGCAGGCCGACTTTTCGTCGAGTGTCGTCACCTATGGAGTCTTTGTCAAGGCGAACTTGACCCAGGCGATTTTCGCGAAATCGTCGTTGCAGTACGCCAATCTTTCGGGCACGGCGCTTCGCGGGGCGGACTTCACAGGCACCGCAATGAAGGGACTGCTCGCCACGAGTGTGTCAGGGAAGCCAAAAGCACTCCCGGCCAAATGGTCGGTGACCGGCGGATCGCTGCGAGGCCCAGACTCTCGCTAACGGCGGAGCGCGTTGACCATGGTGACCAGAGCGCTGGCGTCACCTCGAAGTTTGAGACGACCTTCGCGCAGAGCACTCGCGGCATCTAAGGATCCAGTGGCCAGGCTTTCCGCATCGCGGTAGCTGAGAACCACGACGGCGTCAGCCGCAAGGTGATCACCACGTTCAATGGACGCCGCACCATCTATGCAGGTCATCGTGATGGCGTGCGGCAGTGCGGAGGGTCCATCAGGCCAACTGAGCACCACCCGCCACGTCGTCGTGTCCGACACCTCGTGTCGTCCGAGCTGGGTATTGATGTGCTCGAACCACTCCGCGGACAAGAAGTCGGCCACGGGGATTACGGAGCGGGTTGAATTTGTGCGTCCGCCGCCGAACGCTTCGCACCACGGCGAATCTTTCGTCCGAGCCACGCCACGGGGTCGTACTTCGCATCGACCACGCGTTCTTTCAACGGGATGATGGCGTTGTCCGTGATCTTGATGTGCTCGGGGCAGACCTCGGTGCAGCACTTCGTGATGTTGCAGTAGCCCAGACCCATCACTTCCTGCGCGAGTTCACGCCGGTCGTTCTGGTCGAGCGGGTGCATTTCAAGCTCGGCGTAACGAATAAAGAATCGCGGACCGGCGTAGTGAGCCTTGTTCTCCTCGTGATCACGGATGACGTGACAGACGTTTTGACACATGAAGCACTCAATGCACTTACGGAACTCTTGACCGCGTTCGACGTCTTCCTGGAACATCCGGTACCCACCTTCGGGCATCGGCGGAGGAAGGAGGGCCGGCACGCGCTCGGCCATGGCGTAGTTGAATGACACGTCGGTGACCAGGTCGCGGATGATGGGGAACGTCTTCATCGGTGTGACCGTGACGTCCCCTTCGGGCAGTTGGTCCATGCGCGTCATGCACATCAAGCGCGGCTTCCCGTTGACTTCAGCGGCGCAAGAGCCACACTTACCGGCTTTGCAGTTCCATCGGCAGGCGAGATCGGGTGCTTCGGTGGCCTGAATACGGTGGATGACGTCGAGGACGACTTCACCCTCTTGCTTGTCGACCGTGTAGGTCTCAAAGTCTCCGCCGTTGGCGTCACCGCGCCAGATGCGCATCGATACCTGACTCATTACTTACCCTCCTCGAGGAGTGCCTTTAGGTCTGCGGGCATAGCCAGCAGGGGAATTTGCGAGGTCGTGATGTCGCCACGCCAGTCGCCCGAACCCATGGTGTGGGCGATGTTGACCGTGGCCAATTGGGCGTCGGTACCTGGGAAATCTTCGCGGGTGTGTCCACCACGTGACTCCTTACGGTCTCGAGCTCCGCGAGCGGTGCACTTCGAAACGGTGAGCATGCTCGGGAGGTCGGTGGCGAGGTTCCAACCGGGGTTGTACTGACGGCCACCGCTGAGGGCCACATTGTTGGCCCGTTCGGTAAGGGCCTCGAGCGCGTCAATCGCCGCGTCGACTTCGGCGCCATTGCGGATGATGCCGACATTGGCCTGCATCATCTCTTGGAGATCGCGCTGGATGTCGTAGGGGTTCTCACCCTTGTCACGGTTGAATGGCGCGAGAGCATCGGCGATGGCCTTGTCGACTTCGCCCTGATCGAAGGCACCGACGGCTGCACCACCTTCGATGTAGTCAGCGGCACCCATGCCGGCGCGACGTCCGAAGACGATGAGGTCCGACAGCGAGTTACCACCGAGGCGGTTCGCTCCGTGCATTCCACCGGCCACTTCGCCGGCAGCGAAGAGACCCTTGATCTTGGTCGCGGCCGTGTCGGCGTCGACCTTGACACCGCCCATGATGTAGTGACACGTCGGGCCGATCTCCATCGCTTCGCGGGTGATGTCGACGCCGGCGAGCTCCATGAACTGGTGGTACATGGAGGGGAGTCGACGACGGATGAACTCCGCCGAACGACGTGAGGCAATGTCGAGAAAGACTCCGCCGTGCGGTGATCCCCGTCCGGCCTTGACCTCTGAGTTAATCGCCCGAGCGACTTCATCGCGGGGGAGAAGTTCGGGGGGACGACGTCCGGCGGCGTGGTCGTCGTACCACCGGTCCGCCTCCTCTTCGGAGTCAGCCGTTTCGGCCCGGAACATGTCGGCGACGTAGTTGAACATGAAGCGTTCGCCTTCCGAGTTGCGTAGCACGCCACCATCACCACGCACACCTTCGGTAACGAGAATGCCACGCACGGAGAGTGGCCAGACCATTCCGGTCGGGTGAAACTGGATGCATTCCATGTCGATCAGTTCCGCACCGGCCCACAGCGCCATCGCGTGACCGTCACCGGTTCCTTCCCAAGAGTTCGAGGTGAACTTCCACGACTTGCCGACACCACCCGTGGCGAGAACGACGGCCTTCGCCGAGAAGGTGACGAACTCACCCGTGGCGCGCCAGTAGGCGACACAGCCGGCGATACTCCCGTTGGCGTCATGAAGAAGCTTCAGCACCTTGCATTCCATGAAGACGTCCGTGCCCATTGACACGACCTTCTGTTGCAGAGTACGAATGAGCTCGAGACCGGTGCGGTCACCGACGTGCGCCAAACGGGCGTAGCGGTGACCACCAAAGTCGCGCTGAAGGATCTTGCCGTCGGGGGTGCGGTCAAACAGCGCTCCCCACTGCTCAAGCTCCCATACACGCTCGGGACTTTCCTTGGCGTGGAGTTCGGCCATGCGGTAGTTGTTGAGGTACTTACCACCGCGCATGGTGTCACGGAAGTGAACCTGCCAGTTGTCCTCTTCGTACACGTTGCCCATGGCCGCGGCCATGCCGCCTTCGGCCATCACGGTGTGAGCTTTGCCGAGCAAGGACTTGGTAATGATGCCGACTTTGAGACCGCGTTGTTTGGCCTCGATAGCGGCCCGCAGTCCGGCGCCACCGGCGCCAATGATCAAAACGTCGTAGTCGTGGTGTTCAGTCACAGATGCAGTTGTCATGAGTTAATCCTTAGAAGAAGACGAGGTCGCGGATGGAGCCCGAGGCCACGAGTCGGACGTAGACGTCGGTGAGAGCCACCACGACGAGAGAGGCCCACGCGAAGTTCATGTGCTTGGCGTTGAGCGGAGTCACGAACTTCCACAGCTTGTGGCGAATCGGGTGGTCGTGGAAACTCCGGACTTGACCTCCACACAGGTGGCGACAGGCGTGACACGAAAGTGAATACAGCCACAACAAGGTCGCGTTCAAAGTGAGAACTAACGAACCGACGCTGATGCCCCAGCCGCCTCCAACAACGTGGAAGGCGCGAATGGCGTCGTACGTCAAGAGAACGTTAAAGACCAGTCCGAAGTAGAAGAAGTAGCGGTGCACGTTCTGAATGATGAGCGGAAAGCGAGTTTCACCGCTGTAGGAACCGTGCGCGTCGGCCACGCCACATGCGGGTGGGGCCCACCAGAACGCTCGGTAGTAGCTCCGGCGGTAGTAGTAACAGGTCATTCGGAACCCCAGCGGAAAGATCAAGATCAAAAGAGCTGGAGGTAGCCACGCCAGGCCGAGACCCGTGTGGAAGATCTGGGCGTCGCCGCACGTGGCGGTGAGGCAGGGGCTGTCGAACGGGCTGATGAGCTCGTGGGCTCCAAAGTTGCCGACGAAGTAGTTGCCCTTTTGGAACGCGGCCCACGTGGCGTAGATCACGAACGAGGTCAAAACCGCCACCGTGATGACGGGCTGCACCCACCACCGGTCTTGGCGGAGAGTGTTGACGTCGGGCCCTCCACGTGTCCCGCCTAGTACTACCTGCGTCGAATGCTCAATCGCCGTCACGGCTCTCCTTCGCGAATCACGAATCCCGAAAAAACTTGGCCACAGGACCAAAGCCCATATTAGGGATTTCAGGTGCAGAACTTCACAAGTTTCTGCCTTTCCTGCTCTTGCGCTGGCCCCCCGCGCGACCTACCGTCACCGGTATCCGAGATCCGGAGTAGTGGACTCGGCAGGTCTCGCCGGCCGTTTCTCTCTCCTCCAGAAACGGCCGGCCCTGCGTGAGATGTCATAGAGATGCGTAAAGTTCATTTATGACTTCTTTGGTAGCCCCCGACCACTTGCCCACCACTCTCGGAGCCCTGCGGGCCTCCGGGTGGACTTCCCAACCCATTCGTGAAGAACTGCGCCGCAACCTCGAAGCTCGAATTGCCGCTGGGGAACCGCTGTCGTTAGGCGTACAGGGATACGACGACACCGTGGTACCCCAGGTCGAAACGGCGATTCTCGCCGGTCACGACATCATTTTGTTGGGTGAGCGGGGGCAGGCCAAGACTCGACTCATTCGCTCACTCGTGGAACTCCTTGACGAGTGGTTGCCCGTCGTCGCGGGCTCCGATGTCCGTGACGATCCAGAGAATCCCATTTCATATTTTGGGAAGGAACAGGTTCGGACTCACGGCGACGACACCCGGATTGAGTGGATTCATCGCTCCCAGCGCTTCGCCGAAAAACTCGCCTCACCCGATACATCCATGGCGGACCTGATTGGAGAGATCGATCCCATCAAAGTGGCGGCGGGACTCTATCTCGATGACGAGAGGGCACTCTCGTTTGGACTAGTGCCAAAATCAAATCGTGGCATCTTCGCGATGAACGAACTTCCCGACTTGTCAGAACGAATTCAAGTGGGACTCCTCAATGTTTTAGAAGAGCGTGATGTGCAGATTCGTGGTCATCTCGTCCGACTCGACCTCGACATCATGGTGGTAGCCACGGCGAACCCTGAGGACTATACGAATCGCGGTCGGCTCATTACGCCGTTGAAGGACCGGTTTGGTTCGCAGATTCGTACTCACTACCCGCTCGATATCGCGACGGAGGTCGCAATCGTCCGCCAAGAAGCGCAACTCCCCACGACCGAAAAGCAGATTGTCGTGCCGTGGTTTATGGATGACATCGTCGCCCGCGTGAGTCACGTGGCCCGACGAAGCCAGGTCATCAATCAACATTCCGGTGTATCGGTCCGACTCTCCATTGCGAACTACGAGACGGTCGTGGCCAATGCGCTGCGTCGGAGTCTGCGTACTCACGAGGAGACGGTGGTTCCGCGCGTGAGTGACCTCTCGGCCCTCGTGCAGTCCACCCAGGGCAAGATCGAAATCGACGCCATCGATGACACGGACCCCGGTCTTCTCATTGCCGGGCTGGTGTCCTTGGCCGTTCGCCAATGTTTTGCAGAAAACGTGGCGCTTCAAGAATCGGGCGACATCGTCGAAGCGTTCGCGAGTGAGGTGATTGTTCACGTTGGTGACGACTTGCCCTCGACGGCGTATCTCGAGGTTCTCGCGAACATCCCAGTTCTCGAGCCACCGGTGCGCCGGATTGCTGGCCCGTCGGCGGGGCCGGCGGAAATGGCCGCGGCGTTGGAGTTCGTCCTCGAGGGTCTTCACCTCACCAAGCGACTAGCAAAAGACGCTTCCGGTGCTCGAGCGCTCTATCGCTCAAGGAATCGGTAGTGCCCGTTCGCTACGGCTTTCGACGTCCCGGTGACGGTGACGACTTTGAGGAGTGGGAGCCCGAAGACCTCCTCGACCTCGTTCTTGACGAACTACTCGAGACCGGTGATCTCGATGAAGTTCTCGATCGCCTCGCCTACGACGGCGTCACAACTCCTGATGGTGACCGGCTCGAAGGAATCAGAGATCTGCTCGAGCAAGCGCGGCAGAAGCGCCGCGAACTCGAAGAGCTCAACGATCCCGGTGGGATGTTGGCAAACATCCAAGAACGCCTCGATGCCATCGAAGCGCTGGAACGTTCTGACCTCACGGCGCTTCGCGCAGAAGCAGAGGAATCAGGCGACGAGCGCCGTATCGAAGTGACGTCGGAGCTCGTCGACGAAAAGCAGATGGCACTCGATCTGTTGCCCGACGCCGTGGGCGACCGGATTGGCTCCCTGCAGAACTATGACTTTGTGTCGTCGGAGGCGCGCGAGCAGTTTGAGAAGTTGGTAGAGGAGCTCCGAGAGGACGTTCTGAACTCTTACTTCGAAGCCAATAAAGAGTTCTTTAGCAACCCCGATCCCGAAGAGTTAGCTCGTATGCGTTCCATGATGGACGCCTTGAGCACGATGCTGGAACAGCAACGCCGTGGCGAAGATCTGGATCCCACGTTCGATGAGTTCATGGCCGAATACGGTGACTACTTTCCGGGTGCGGAGTCGCTGGACGATGTCGTGAGAATGATGGCGGAACGTGCCGCCGCCGCCGAAGCGATGTTCAACTCACTCTCGGCCGACCAACAGGCGGAGTTGCGCGGACTGTTCCAGACGATGTTGGATGATCTCGATTTGAACTTCTCGCTCAATCGACTCATCGGTAATCTCCGTGAAGCGACGCCCGATATCGATTGGCAGCGGGCTAACCGATATCGCGGGACCGAGCCATCGCGCTTCTCCGACACCGTTAATGCCACCCGTGATATCAATCGACTGAAGGACCTGGAGCGCTTTCTAGAAGGCCCCGTGCCCGCATCTCGTCTCAATGAGATCGATATGGACACGGTTCGTCGCAATCTTGGATCCGATGCCGCCAAAAACATCGAACGTTTGCAAAAGGCATTACAGGGCTTGAGCGACAAGGGACTGATTGACCGCAGTGGTGGAAAGACGACTCTGTCCGCCAAAGGGATGCGTCGCATTGCGGGCTCGGCCCTCCGGGAGCTTTTCAGTCAACTCCGCGCATCGTCGCTCGGTGCTCATCGCCACGCCTCAACGAACCGCGGCCACGACCGCGAAGAGACCAGCAAGCCGTGGGAGCCCGGCGAGGCGGTCAATCTCCACCTCGGAAAGACACTGCGCAACGCTGTCTTTCGGCAAGGACCAGGGACTCCCGTCCGTCTGACGCCGGAAGACTTCGAGGTAGAAGAACACGAGGCCATGGTTCGATCCGCCACGGTGATTGCGGTCGACCTATCTCTTTCTATGGAGATGCGAGGCAATCTGGCTCCCGCGAAGAAGATGGTCTTGGCGCTCGCTCACCTCATTCGGACGGCGTACCCGCGTGACTTTGTGGCGATCGTGGGATTCGGCTTGACGGCCCACGAAATCAAGTTTGAGGACGTTCCCTTTCTCACTATTGACTTTGACTACGGTACGAATCTTCAACACGCTCTCGCCCTCTCGCGCCATCTGATGCGTGGAGAGAAGGGATCCAAACAGGTCATTGTCGTAACCGACGGCGAACCGACAGCGCACCTCCTCGACAACGGCCAGCCGTTCTTTAATTGGCCGCCGGTCTACGAAACGTTGCACACCACGATGGCCGAAGTCCTGCGATCGACGCGCGCGGGCATCACCATCAACATGTTCGCTCTCGATATTGAACGAAGTCAGTTTCCCTTCGTTGAGCAGATCGCCAAGGTCAACGGTGGTCGCACGTTCTACACCGATGTCGACAATCTCGGTCGCTACGTCATCGATGATTTCGTTCGTACGAGGGCGTTTCGCCCCTAACTGCCGAAGACACATAACCAAGCACCAGCACTAGAACGATGGTATGGTGTAAGTGAATTTAATTCACTAAAAGGTGAAACTCATAGTTGTGGGGGTTGAACAATGAAGGCAACACTGCTTCTCTGTGAAAATGCCGAGGTTCTCAATGGCCGCCTGTACGTGATGGGTGGTGGGGTGACGTGGATCCACGCCAACTTTGCCACCCCCGTTGCGATCGCTGCCATGTTCGACCTTGAACCGTCGGAGTTGGGTCAATCAATTCCGGTTTCAACACGCCTCTACGCCTTTGACGGCACGCCGGCAATGGGTTTTGACGATGCGGGTAATTCGTTCGAGTACTACATCACAGACACCGTCGCGACACCACCAGCCGAGACGGGCACTCACGATCATGAGCTGGACTTCATGTGGACGGGGAAGTGGTACGGACTCAAGCTCGCCCCGGGTCGCTATCAAGTGCGCATGACGAACGACGTCACCGGTGAGGTCATCGGCGTTCAGTCGTTCCTGGCCTGGCAGGCTAACTAGTACCCGGATAAATCCCGGTCGTTCCCGATAGACCCTCGCTTATCAGGGTTTTTGCCTCTACATTTGCATTTTTGGTGAATCTGTATCACAATCACATCGTTGTAATTACACCGGTGGTGACAATGGTGTCACCAGGGAGGAACCGATGGAAGACATCACCAATCTCTTGACAGGCTTGGAGAACCGCGGCTGGCAGGCTCGTGCGAACTGCATGGGTGTAGATCCGGACCTCTTCTTTCCCGAGCGTGGCGCTTCGACCCGCGAAGCGAAGGAAGTCTGCCGCGGCTGTGTCGTGCGCGAAGACTGCCTCGAGTACGCCCTCGTCAATGGCGAGAAGTTTGGCATCTGGGGTGGGATGAGTGAGCGGGAGCGTCGACGTCTTCGACGCGCCCGAGCGGTGGAACGCCGCGGCGCTGCCGGCTAATCCCGAACGAGTTCGTCGAGAACGAACTCAATAGTTAGGTCTTCGCTCAGACCGAGTTCTGACCACCGCGACTCATCGATGTGAGACAACACGGCGGACGGTGCGAGGCCAACCAGTTCGCACTCACTAATGCGGCCACCCTCGGGCAGCACAGCGGCTAAGCGGTCGTAGGCAAAGTCGGGTCCAATTCGTAGGGGATCAATCAGATTGCAACTCACCTGCCATCGTGGTCCCACCTGGAGAGCCAGGGTGCGAATCCCCTCTCCGCGGACTTGAGAGGCCGCCCGTCGAACTTGCTCGCTGGTCAGGCCGTCAACGTACATATTCCAGGCCATGAGCAGCGGGCGTTCACCCACGGCCGCGGCACCGGTGTTCCACTCGGGGGTGGCGGGCCCGAAATCTGGCGCGAGGTCGCGAAATGCCCGGCGACGAACGTCGGGCAGCGTTCGCTCGTGGTCTCCGACGAGTCCGTAGAGAAAGACGGGGATGTCAAGATCGCCCATCCAGGCGGCCGTGGCATCACGTAGCGAACGTGCTCGGTCTCGGTCACGTTCGTCAAGCGCTACGTAGGGAACGACATCAACGATGCCGAAGCGGGGGTGCACACCATCGTGATCGGTGAAATCGAGGACATCAATGGCGTTGCGAATAAGCCACTGGGCGTCATGTTGGAGCTCTTCGTCGTCGTTAATCAACGTAAAGACGCTCCGATTATGGAACGGATCGGAGTGGCGGTGTCGAAATGACTCTCCGGCCGTGTGCTCGAGTTGCGTCAAGAGATAGTCGTTACGACCCTCAGAAATATTGATGACGCATTCGAATGGTGCGTGCGCCAAGGTCTACCGCGTCTGTGTGGGAAGTCCCCGGCGACGCGCTCGCTGGAGACGGCGCCGTTCGCGCTCGCTGGTGCCGCCCCACACGCCGTGCTCCACGTGATTCTCGAGGGCGTAGTTCAAGCACTGAGCTTTGACGGGGCACGCGGCGCAGATCTTCTGCGCTTTAATCACCCCGACACCATCCCCGGGGAAGAACATCTCCGCCGGGTAGTCGCGACACCTTCCGTCGGCCATCCACTCTGTGCTCATATCGACCCTCCTTGTGTAGGTCTGTGACGACACAGTAGCCACTTCGTACGGCGTCAATCGTAGAAAACGATGCGAATAAGTTCACACAGCAGGGCCGAAAGTCCCAAAAAGGTGCTCTGGAGTCGCGCCGGAAGCAGTGGGGTAGAATTACGGTTCGGATAGTTGCCAGCGCAAAGGAGTTCCCATGGATAAGTCGAGAGTTGTCGTGGACGGCCCGACCGTGGAGAACCAAGAGGGCCACATCGAGATCAAGTACCTCGGTCCCATTGCGCCACATTGGGACATCATTTGGCACTCGGGCGACGCGGACCTGATTCAGGGCTTCTGTAATCGCGTGTACGCCCGGTTGAGCTACCTGCCCTGGTACGACCCGCAGTTCAAGCGCAACTGTGTCCGCGTGTTTCGCGATGCGATGGACGAGAAGATTCGCGTCGTCTGGGACCTCGAAGAAGTCGACGTGGTCGTGGACGAAAAGGGTAAAGCGAAGAGCCAAACGCCCCAGTCGATTGTGGAAGACGCCGTAGAGATCGTTACCGCAAAGCCCGAGGACTAATTCGCGAGCGGTGACGCCGATACGCGGGCGTGCCACGCGGTGACGTCACTCAGTTCTTCGTCAAACGGCAATCCGTCAGCTTGGGTTAACGATGCGACCTGGTCCCACCCAAAGTGCGAGTGAACGTGTTCAACAAACTCGGTCGCTTCGTCGTGGAAGGTTCGCTGGAAGCTCACGCCGAACAGCGCCGCAGCGTGTGACGTTTCATTAGTTCGTTGCCGACGACGCCACGCTTCGGCGAGGAGCGCTGTCGGGCCCACAATCTCCGCAGTGACGTGGAGCGCGACCCCATCAATGGCCGCCCGCAGGAGAGTGACGGCGCGATCAAGTCGCCGCGTCGCCGGGGTGTCCGCGAGTTCTCCAATGTGGTCGATGAGCGCTTCGGGATTACCGGTGAGCGCTGAAAGATCCCCACCTTGCATCAGTCCCGTGAGTCTCTCCATGATGTCGCCCTGCGCCGCAGTGGCGTCATTGATGGCGTCAAATAAGAGAGCCTCGAGGGCGATGGACATTCCGTCGCGATGGAGGAACGTTGCTCCAATCGCTTCGTGGGCCGCGGCAAAACATAGGGCGTGATCGAGGTCGACGCTCCATTCCTTCGCAAAATCCGCGACGTTCTTTGTGACGACCCCCGCCTGCAGTGTCTGCCGGGGAAGTGGCAGGTGCGAGAGGCTCCATTCACGAAGGCCAAAGTGTCCGGCTGCGCTACCTGCCTGGAAACCCAAGAAAAGGGGTCCGACGACGCTGGAGAGTTCCTTGAAGAGTGGCGCCATCTCCCCTCCGACCGAAGGGTCGAGAGAAATATCCGTAGGGGGACGCAGACTGCCGGCGAGGAGTGGATGCCAATCGGAGAGAGCTGAGTCGGCTAAGTCGAGTGGTCGAATTGCCGTTACCTCGGGACTCTCACCAAAGAGGGCTTCGACTCGCCGGGTGACAACGGGCGCCAGTGTTTCGAGGCGCTGGCGAACGGCGGGATCGGGATTTTCGTCACCTTTTTCTTCCCGGACCACGTGGGCGGCGAGCTCGCGAGAAGTGCTCTTCCAGGCGTCCGGGCCGAACTGCCCCATCATCTTCATGATGTCGGAGAGAAATCCAAAGTTGCCGAAGCTGGCGTCGCTCATGACGTCAACTTAGGGCTGGCAGCCCAGATGAATGACGGTGTACTTCGGTGCTCCGTCTCTCGTGAATCGAATGACCACGGGCGACCGCCCCGGAATGGTGTAGAGGGCCGAGAGGAGTCGGTCAACACTGTCGACGCTGCGCTTGTTCACTGCCGTGATGACGTCATCGCGTCGTAAGAGATTCTTCGACGGACCGGAAAGGACGCGCAGGACGGCGACGCCACCGCCGGGTGCGGTTGCGACATCAACTCCGAGCCGTCCATGGCAACCTGGTTCGGCCAGCCACGTGAGCGCAACCGACGCAACGTACGATGCCGAGATCCATCGGTTGTTGCGGCCAAACAGTGCGACGACTTTGCCCGTTCCGTCAACGGCGACAGAGCCCACAAGTCCGTGAAGAGTAGAGGGCGTCGTTGCCGAGAGGTAGCTCACAATCCCGTCGGCCGCCGTCGTTTGCGGATCAGACAAAACCGTGCGGGAGTACGCAATCGACATTTCCGATGACGACGGCTGGAAATAGGGCGCGAGAGCGAGAACTGGTTGAGTCGCAGCGAGGCTCCCGAGATCAGTCACGGAGTGCGGCTCACGGAGCGCGATGTAGGTCAGTCCGAGGTGCTCGTCGTTGCCGAGTACGTAGCCGTTGCGAAAGTTGCGGTGGGCGTTGGTAATGGACACCTGCGAATGAACGGGGAACGGCACGGTCGATACCGCAATAGTCCCATTCCCCACCACAATCGCCCCACCACCGACCAGTCGTCCGTTCACGGGAGCGCTGAGTTCGAGAATGCTGCGTACCGCATTACGTCCCACATTGGGTACATGTTCGATAGATCGAACAATGTGTGAGGGCATCGGTGTCGTGAGAGTTGCCGCACGTTCGGTGGACGCGAGTAACAACGATCCGGCGAGTAGCACCACGGCGGCGCCCGCCCAGAGGTATGTCGTGAAGTGTCGCACCAGAGGCTCGGCGGGCCGTGCGGCGAGTTGATCGAAGGACGGTAGCTCCGAGGGATGGACGTAGTGGCGTCCTTCGGTGGGTGGAACCGACGAACGCCGCCGTCGTCGCCAGGGAACACCGTTGTTCACAGTTATCTAGCGTAGGACTGATTTCGCCGTATTTCTTGTCGCCCCTAGCATCAACCCGTGGCACAGCTCGTGGCGTTGGACGTAGGAACGGCAACAACCCGTCTCTCCACGGCTGACGGCTCCGTGGCGCTGAGCGAGTCCAGCGTGGTGGCAATCGATACGCGCAATGGGGACATCGTGGACGTGGGCGACGGTGCGTGGCGGATGGTGGCCCGGAGTCCCCAGCACGTCGTGAACTTCCGTCCACTTTCGAATGGCACAACCGTGGACTTCGACGTCGCCGCTCGGTTAATTCGTGCGATGTTTGACCGGGCGGGATTCGGCCGGTTTGCTCGCATTCACGTCACTATGAGCGTGCCATCCCTGGCAACCTCCATCGAACGACGCGCCCTGCGCCAGGCCGCCCTCCAAGCCGGGGCCAGCGAAGTCGTGCTCGTGGAGTCAACGATTGCAGCGGCGATCGGCGCGCAGTTGGCCGTCGAGGAACCCGTGGCGTCGCCCATCATGGTGCTCGGTGCGGGGGCGACCGAAACGGCGTTGATGTCCCTCGGCGGCATCGTGACGCATCGATCGGTGCGTGTCGGTGGGGCTCACCTGGACGCGGCGATTGCGGACATCCTGCGAACAAGATTCGGCGTGGTGATTGCCCCCCATGTCGCCGCATCATTGAAGATTGATATCGCTTCGCCCCTCGGTTCACTGCGAAACGAAGTTCGGGTCGTCCCTGCGCGGACCGTTGACAGTGGACAGCCGGTCAGTGTGGAGGTCTCCGGCGGGCTCGTGGAGGCCGCGATTGCGGATCACATCCGGACCATTGTTCGGAGTGTGAAGTCATGTCTCCGCGAAGCACCACCGGACCTCGCGCAGGACGTGTCAGTGCGGGGCATCACGCTCGTGGGGGGAGTGGCGCAGATGACGGATGTCGCAGAACTTCTGACGCGAGAGGTGGGAGTTGAATGTCGAGCCGAGTCGCAACCAGACCTTGTTGTCCTGCGGGGTCTGCTGCGGTGCGTGAATGAAGTCAGCGCACTTCGCCGAACGAGCCGAAATTTCGACGACTAGTCGTTGCGACGCAACAGTTCAACGGCGCTGCGAACTTGCCAATCTCGGTCGTCGGCTGCTCGGTCGAGCGCTTCTTCAACATCCTCGCCCTCGAAGTTGGCGAGGGCCACGATGGCGCGCCGCCGCACTGTTGGCTTGTCGACTAACGCAGCGACAATGGTCGACCGAGACGAATCTTTCCCCAGCATTCCCAGCGCGACCACGGCCGTCTCGCGACATCGCGAGTCGTCGTGTGATGTCACCATGTCGATGAGGGCCGCCTCGCATTCGGTGACGTCACCTTCGCCGGCGACGTATGCCGCGGCTTCGGCGACCAACGGATCGGCGTCACCGAGAAGGGCGATGAGTTGGGGCGACGAAATGTGGCATGTTCCACGAGATCCCATCTCCGAGAGCGTTTCCCGACGGACACCAGCATCGGTATCGCCACACAACATGCTCCAGTCGGCAGCCGTTAAATCATTGGCCCGAGCGAGACCACGAAGTGCGAGAATCCGCGCGCGGGGGTGAGTGTGGCCTACGGCCTCTCGAAGTACGGCGACGTCGCCTCGCAGGCACGCCGCCACAAGATCCATGATGTAGGTGTCGGGTATCGTGTCGCCACTATGTGCCATAGATGTATCTCACCACGAAATGACCAGCTATGAGCACCACCCGCGATTTCTCTCGAGTGATAACCCGCCCTCGGGTGATTTTGGTGGCACTCATCGTGATGTCGTGGGCCATCTTGAGTTTCTCTAAGACGGAGTACTACTCGGTGGAGAAGGGCTCGGCGTCACCCCTCGTTTCGGCCCTGACGGTCAATGGTGTCCCAACGGACGCCCCGTCCGGGAAGCCCACGTCCTCGTCGCCCGGTTTCTTCATTGTGGACGTTCGTCTCGAACAGATGACGCTCGGACGTTGGCTCAAGGCTCAGGTCTTCCACGACGTGGAGTACTTCCCCCTCACCGCACTCATTCCTCCGGGTACGTCGGTGGGCGACTTTGATCGACAGGGCTATCTCGACATGGAGCGCTCCAAGCAGACGGCGAGCTTCGTCGCGCTACGGGCGGCGGGGTATACCGTGGCAACTCAGCGTGGCGGGGCGGAAGTCAATGCTGTTCGCAAGGGCGGACCGGCGGCGAAAGTGAAGCTCCACGTGGGAGATCGAATCGTTGCCGTTGATGGTGTCACCACAATGTCGAGTTGCGAC
>CAXBRG010000014.1:0-14569 GCA_963977995.1 uncultured bacterium
GATGGTATCGGCCTGGACTTGCGTTGTACCGATGCTGACGTCGGAATTTGTCGTCGTCGTGGTATTCGGGGCGAGCGACGTGTTATTACTCGCCCGGAGCCACAGGAACGATCCGATGACCGCGGCGGCCACTCCCACCGAAAGTCCGGCCCGTCGGGCCCACGCACTGCGTTGTTCCGCGCGTCGTTGAGCTTCTACTTTCGCTCGACGCAGTTCTTTCTTTCGGGCTCGCTTCTCATTAGGCACGGGCGCAATGCTACCGCCCAGGAAATCGACATTTTGGCGTGGCGAGTAGTTTTTCTGTATGGGATTGGTCGTTCAGAAGTACGGAGGCACCAGCGTCGGCGACGCGGAGCGTATTCGTGCCGTAGCCGACCACGTGGCTCGGACGGTCGCTGAAGGAAATCAAGTTGTGGTAGTCGTGTCGGCGATGGGCAAGACCACCGACGACCTCATTCGCCTCGCCGATCAGGTCTCCACGGAGAAGCCCAAGCGCGAACTCGACATGCTGTTGACGGCGGGGGAGCGTATTTCCATGGCGTTGGTCTGCATGGCGCTTGCGGAGCGGGGAGTGAAGGCTGCCTCCTTTACTGGTTCTCAGGCGGGCATCATCACCGACACGAGCCATACCCGAGCCAAAATTTTAGAAATTCAGCCGACGCGCCTTCAAGAGGCTCTGGCGGCAGGTCAAGTTCCCGTCGTCGCCGGATTTCAGGGTGTGTCCACGGACCGTGACATCACGACTCTTGGTCGTGGTGGTTCTGATGTGACGGGTGTCGCGCTCGCCGCTGCGCTCGGCGCTGATGTCTGCGAGATCTACACCGATGTCACCGGCGTGTTCAGTGCCGATCCGCGCGTGGTGCCGGCGGCGCGCCGGTTGCCACGCGTCAGCTTCGACGAGATGATGGAGATGGCCGCCACCGGCGGTCGAGTGCTCATGCTCCGGTCCGTCGAGTTTGCGCGGCGGCATCACGTTCCGCTGCACGTTCGTTCAAGTTTTACGTGGGAACCCGGAACATGGGTAGTTGAAGAGGAGTCCTCAATGGAAGAAGCCGTTGTCACTGCGGTTACCGACGACACATCGGAGTCGAAGGTGACGGTGTCGCACGTTCCCGACCGTCCGGGTGTGGCCGCCCGACTGTTTCGTGAACTCGCTCTGAAGGGTGTCAATATCGACATGATTGTCCAGAACACGTCGCAGTCTGGGACGACCGACATTTCGTTCACGGTGGAAAAGAGCGAGGCCGCCGCGGCCGTTGCAGCGTGCGAAGGCGTACGCCACGAACTCCAGATCGGATCGATTTCTGCGGACGACGGGGTCGGCCGCGTCACGTTGATCGGGGCGGGTATGAAGTCCAGCCCTGGAATCACCGCGAAGATGTTTGAAACGTTGGCGGCGCTCGATATCAATATCGAGATGATCTCCACCTCGTCCATCCGAATTTCAACAATTGTGCGTGCCGAACGCGTGGGTGATGCCGTTCGCGCCCTCCACAGCGCCTTTGGGCTCGACGCATGAGCAAGCAGTTACACGTTGGTGTGATTGGTGCGACCGGTCAAGTGGGGTCGGTCATGTTGTCTCTTCTCCACGAACGTGAATTTCCGCTGGCGTCGTTGCGAGTCTTTGCGTCCGCACGCTCAGCCGGTTCGACTATCGATTTCTACGGGCAGACACTCGTCGTCGAGGACGTCGCTTCGGCCGATCCCACGGGTCTCGACGTCGTGCTCGCCGCCGCCGGCGCCACGGCGTCAAAGGAGTTTGCGCCTCGATTCGCCGCCGCGGGGGCCATTGTCGTTGACAACTCCTCAGCCTGGCGGATGGATCCGCAGTGCCCTCTCGTGGTTCCCGAGGTCAATCGAGACGCCCTCCGTAACATTCCGAAGGGCATCGTGGGCAATCCCAACTGCACCACGATGGTGGCGATGCCCGTTCTCGCCCCGCTCCACCAGGAGGCCGGTTTGCTGAGTATGACCATCGCGAGTTACCAAGCCGCCTCCGGCGCGGGTCGCGATGGTGTCGAGGAGCTGGCTTCTCAAGTCGAGACGTCGACTCGCGCCGATATCCGCACTCTGACGTTCGATGGCCGCGCGCTCCCGTGGCCCACACCACACAAGTTCCCCCGCCCGCTCGCCCACAACGTGGTTCCCTTTGCGGGAACTCTGGTCGACGACGGCTCGCTCGAGACCAACGAAGAGCAGAAGTTTCGCGACGAGAGTCGCAAGATTTTGGGTATCCCGGATCTCCTGGTCGCCGCGACCTGCGTCCGCGTTCCCGTCTTCACGGGTCACTCCATGGCGGTCACGGCGAGTTTTGCGCGACCGCTCTCACCGGAGCGCGCGATGGAAATTCTCGCCACAGCGCCCGGAGTCGTTGTCGCTGAAATTCCTACCCCGCTGGATGTGGCGGGCGTCGATCCGAGCTACGTCGGACGAGTGCGTCGCGCCGAGAGTGTCCCTCACGGACTCTCACTCTTCGTTGTCGGCGACAATCTGCGCAAGGGTGCGGCCCTGAACGCCGTCCAGATTGCCGAAGAGATTCTGGCGTTGCGTTAGTCAGCGCTGGCGTTCACGCGCCGCCGCGCGAGGTTGACGCAGTGATCACCAAATCGTTCGTAGAAGCGACCCACCATGGCAACTTCAACGGCGACTGGAACGCTCATCGAACCCGACACCAACTCCGCGGTTAACGCCACGTGCAATTCGTCTAACTCGTCGTCGGTATCTTCAATTTCCCCGGTGGCCTCCGGTCGACCATCGAGCAGCGCGTCCGTGGCTAAGCGCCAGATCGTGGTAGCCACTTCACCCATTCGTTCGATGAGGCCCCGACTGCGTGGGCTCATTTCGGCCCCGAGACCGCGTACCGCACGTCGAGCGATGTGCTCGGCCAAGTCGCCGTTGCGTTCTACTTCGGGCAGAACGCGCAGCAGAGTGAGGAGCTCTTGTCGATCAATACTGGACGGCGCCGGTTCACTCAGGAGTAGAGATTCAACTTCGCGGATGAGTTCCCGTGCTAGGCGGTCAATCTCTTCGTCGCGAGACACGGCGATCTTCCCGGCCTCTCGGTTGCCGTCGAGGAGAGCGAGTGTGGCCGCGGAGATGGTTTCCCCCACCATGGCAAAGAGTCGAACAGTGCGGCCGCGAAGTTCGTCGGTGATGACCGATTCAACATCGTCCGTCGTGTCTCGTCGGCCGAAGATTCGCATAGGCATATGGTCAGGCTAGAGCGAAGCTGCCGATCACGACCCCGACCGCCGTTGTGATGATGACTAGCGTGGAGCAGTGGCCAATCGCTCCACCGTACGTCGTCGGCGTCGCTTTCTGGTTCTGACGTCAGTGCTGTTGGTGGTCCTCGTGACGGTATTTGTTCGCGACGTTCTCCAAGCGGCGCGAGAGTCCGAAACCAATCGCCGCGCTCTCAATCGCTCATTTGCCGTGTTGGTGAACGCCAATCTTCACGAACAAGATGCGCTGGACGCCGACACCCTCGCACTGCTCCACTCAGCTCGGTCCCTCTCTCGTTCCGAGTTGGAGACAACGCTCGCAACCTTGCACCAACGCGTGACGCGCATCAGCCAGTCGGCGTCCCAGTTGACCTCTCCGCGTATAGCCGGCGATCTCAATGATCATTTTGCGCAGCTCACGAACGCACGGGTTGCGGCGTGGAATGACATTGTCGCCGTCCTCGAAACCTCACTTCGCATCACCGACCACGCCCGACCGCCGGCCGGCTCGGTGCGATCCGCTGCCGAACGAATTCAAGCGACGAACTCGACGTGGGAAACACTCCGCGGACGCCTTCGGTCCGAGCCGGGATCGGTGCGATTGAATCCGTCGCTGTGGGGTCTCGGCACACTGGTCGAACGTGACGTCACCCGTGTAGCGAGCCTCGCGAACTTGCAGCCGCTCAGCGCCGTAGCCATTAGTGCCATCGCCATCGATCCGCAGCCCCTGCCGAGCCGTTCTGCGCAGATTGTTCTTCTGCCGAAGACATCGATTGGCATTGGTGTCAGCGTTCGCAACACTGGCCGAGTCACGTCGACCTTGACAATCTCGGTATCGACCCGTTGGCGGCGAGAGTCCCCCGTGACGGTATCGGCTCGTCGGACGTTGAGCGCGGGGACGTCGGTGGCCGTTGTTTTCCCCGAGATCCCGACGTACCCGGGAATGCGCGGCACGCTGAGCGTCCGCGTGACGGGTGCCGCTCCGGCGTACCCGGGAGCGACAACCCGCCAATATTCCGTCAAGGTCGCCCCGTCTGACTGACCAATTTTCCCCAACCTCTAGATTGGTAGTTGGACACAGACGAAAGAAGCAACCGTGACAGAGTCGATCACCATCACCGACAATCGAACGGGGCAGACCTACGAAATTCCGATTGATAACGGCGGTGTCTCGGCGAAGGAGTTCAGCAAGGCCCTTCCTGGCGTCTGGTTTTTCGACCCCGCGTTCATGCAAACGGCCGCTGCGGAATCGGCCATCACCTACCTCGACGGCGAAGCAGGGATATTGCGGTACCGCGGCTATCCAATTGAGCAGTTAGCCGAAAAGTCGAACTATCTCGAAGTCGCGTACTTGCTCCTCAATGGCGAACTCCCCACCGCCGAACAGGCCACCGCGTGGAAAAAAGAAGTGACGTATCACACCTTTATTCACGAGAACGTTCGGAAGCGCTTTCTCGAAGGATTTAACTACGACGCCCACCCGATGGGAATGCTCGTGTCCGCCGTTGCGGCCCTTTCGACGTACTACAAAGACGCGAAAGACATTTCAAACCCTGAGAGTTTGAATAAGCAAATCGTTCGCCTCATCGCCAAGATGCCGACCCTCGCCGCCGCTGCACACCGGTTCAGCGTGGGCATGCCCTTCATCTACCCCGACAACTCACTGGGCTACGCCGAAAACTTCTTGTCCATGATGTGGAAAGTCGCCGAACCTCGCTACGAGCCCGATCCGATTTTGGCTCGCGCCCTGGACATCTTGTTCATTCTTCACGCCGACCACGAACAGAACTGCGGCACGACTGCCATGCGCACCGTCGCGAGTGCACACGCCGACCCCTATTCCGCCACCGCCGCCGCCACGGCAGCTCTGTACGGACCACGCCACGGTGGAGCAAATGAAGCCGTATTGCGCATGCTCAAGGAAATCGGAACCATTGACAACGTGCCGTCATTTATCGAGGGCGTGAAAGATGGCAAGGGCAAGCTCCAGGGATTTGGTCACCGCGTCTATAAGAACTTCGATCCCCGCGCATCCATCATCAAGCGAACGGCCGATGAGGTGTTTAAGGTCACGGGCAAGAACCCCCTCCTCGACGTGGCGTTGAAGCTCGAGGAAGTGGCCCTGCAAGACGACTACTTCGTATCGCGCAAGTTGTATCCCAACGTCGACTTTTACTCGGGGTTGATCTATCAAGCGATGGGATTCCCGAGTGAGATGTTCACCGTGTTGTTTGCTATTCCGCGCACCGCCGGCTGGCTCGCGCACTATCGCGAACTGCTGGATCAAGACCAAAAGATTGCTCGTCCTCGCCAGCTCTATGTCGGGCCGGCGGAGCGTACGTACGTCCCGATTGACCAACGCTAACTCGCTCTGAGAGTATTCCCGTATGGAATATCTCATCACCGTGGCGTCGCTAGAAGTGCGCGACGGGAGTTCGTTGGCGGCGTGCGAAATCGCCCTCGCGCTTCGTTCTCGAGGTCATAACGTCACGCTCTTTTCTCTGCGACGCGGGGAGTTTGCAACGTGGGTGGAAGACAATCTGCAGTTGCCGTGTCGCACAGTGACGGACCTTGCGCAGGGTACGGTGCCACCACCAGATCGAACAGTGCTGTTCCACTGGCCGGCCTACTTTGCCCTCGCCCGTGCCGGCCTAACTTCCCCCACCGTCTTTGGTTTTCTGGGACATCAACCACCTCTGGAAAACCCGCCACCACTCGTTGGGGGAGTTGAGTTTCCGTGGTTCGCCGTATCGGAAATGACGGCCGACAACGTCAGTTCGGTTACGGGCTGGC
This sequence comes from uncultured bacterium, assembly GCA_963977995.1. Lineage (GTDB taxonomy): Bacteria > Actinomycetota > Acidimicrobiia > Acidimicrobiales > RAAP-2 > RAAP-2. The sequence goes on from CAXBRG010000014.1 coordinate 6,015, forward strand.
AGGCCGCACCCCATGGCATTGTCCGCAATTGGACGGCGTGGGAGGAACATCCCGTTCGGCGTGATGGTCCATTGACACGAGTCGCCATTGTCTCGAATCGAATGACCGAGGAACTGGAAGTGAACTTCCGGGCGGTGGCGAACGACTTGGGAATCGAGGTCGTGAGATTTGGTCTGCCGAAAAATCCCCGTGTTCTCACTGAGGACGTGCTGGGTGAGTTCGACGCAGTGGTCTCACTCGGGAGAACCGTGCTTGACGCAATGAGAATCGGCCGGCCGGCACTCATCTACGACATCCACGGTGCGGACGGCTGGGTAACGCCGGACGTCGTGGACGAACGAGCGGCCGAAAGTTTTGCGGGCCGTCGTCGCGCCCACGTTGCGACCGCCGACGAGCTGCGTGACTGGCTCACCCATCCACCGCATACTGCGGCGTTGCGAGCGTTGCAGGAGTGGGTTGACGACAACGCCACTGTCGATCGAGCCGTTCGCGACATCGAGGCCCTGTTCCCAACGAGCGTCGTGGATGCTCGAACGTGGGGCCGCTTCGGCGAGGTTCCCGTTGAACTGTTCACTGAAGTTGCCACTCTGAAGACCTCGCTCGCGACTCGCGAAGATCAGGTGCGAAAACTCAACGCCCAACGAGAAATAGAACTGGCGCACATCCAACGACTGGAAGCCACCCTCGCGCGACTTCGTCCCCGGTGGCTGGTGCGGGTGGTGAGCGCCGTAACGGCGCGTCGTCGATAGTTACGACGACGTGGGGCGAATCACTCGTGTGAGACCCTCTTGCACCATGGAGACGCAGAGTCGACCCGATTGATCAAAGAGGAAACCACGGGCGAGTCCTCGAGCGCCGTGGGCAATCGGTGAGTCCATGTCGTAGAGCAACCAGTCGTCGGCTTTCACTTCGCGGTGAAACCACATGCAGTGGTCAAGGCTTGCACCCATAAAGGTTCCGTCATCCCATCGAATGTCGTGTGGTCCAAGGATTGAATCGAAGAGCGACATGTCACTGGCGTAGGTCACGACACACGCGTGCAGCAGGGGATCGTCGGGTAGTTCGCCGTCCGCACGAATCCAGAGCTGCTTGTAGGGTTCCCGACTCCTCTGGGGGCTCCACGGAAGTTCACCAATGAACCGTTGATCAATGGGGTGCATCCGTTTGAACCATTCGTCGATTTCGTGAGGGTCGCGCTCCGTCTTAATCCGCTCGAAGAGGGGCGGAATTGTTTCGGGACCGGGTACATCGGGCATTGGGAACTGGTGCTCGAGACTCTCTTCGTCATTGTGAAAACTGGCCTGCATGTTGTAGATGGCCCGACCATGTTGAATGGCAACGACGCGTCGCGTAATGAAACTGCTCCCGTCGCGAATGCGGTCCACTTCGTACAAGATGGGAATCTTGGGGTCTCCCGGTCGGAGAAAGTAGGAGTGCAACGAGTGCACGCGCCCGCGGTCGACTGTCCGTCCCGCGGCCATGAGCGCTTGCGCGGCGACCTGTCCACCGAAAACGCGCTGGCGATCTTCGGCCGGTTGGGTCCCTCGGAAAATGTTGACTTCAATGTTTTCGAGGTCGAGGAGATGGTTGACGAGGAACGCCAGAGCTTCGGTCACGACCTACAGGCTAGGAGTAGTCACCAATCGGGCGTTCTGTGGTCTAGGTTCTGCCGGTATGAGCGAACGTTTGACATTTCCCGACAACTTTCTCTGGGGTACCGCAACCGCGGCGCATCAGATCGAGGGCAACAATACGAACTCGGACTGGTGGCGTCACGAACAGACATCGGGACGGGTCGCGGAGCCGTCGGGAGATGCCACGGACTCGTGGCATCTCTATGAGGTTGACCTCGATATCGTTCAACAGTTAGGGCTGAACTCGTATCGCTTCTCGATTGAATGGGCGCGAATTGAACCCGCCGAAGGTCAGTTCTCGACCGCGACTCTCATGCACTATCGCCGCGTTCTCACAGCGTGCCACTCCCGAGGATTGGTGCCGGTGGTAACGCTGCATCACTTCACGTTGCCACAGTGGGTCGCTGACGCCGGAGGCTTTGAATCGCCACAGATCGCCTACTGGCTGGGGCGTTACGCCACCACAGTGGGTGCCGCACTCGGTGATCTCATCGGCGTGGGATGCACGATTAACGAACCGAACATTGTCAGTGTCATGGGCTACCGACACGGCATCTTTCCGCCGATGGTGTCGGACTCCGCGCGGTACGTGGCCGTGCACGAGGCGATGCGGAAATCACACCGCGCGATGGTGGACGGCCTGAAGTCCGGCCCCGGCGAGTATCCCGTGGGGCTAACGCTGTCGATGAGTGAGTATGTGGCACTCGATGGCGCCGCCGACAAGATGCACAAGATACGTCTCGAGATGGAGGACAAGTACCTCGATGCGGTGCGGGGTGATGACTTTCTCGGTGTGCAGTGTTACTCCAAGTCCGTGATTGCACCGAAGGGTGAGGTGTTTCATCACGATGGCGACGTCACCGATATGGGGTACCCGTTTTGGCCTCAGTGCGTTGAACACACCGTGCGCCGGGCGGCCGCCACGGCACAGATTCCGATCATTGTGACGGAGAATGGCATTGCGGCTACTGACGACACCCGACGAATCGCGTACCTCGATGAAGCACTGCGAGGGCTTCATCGTTGTATCAGTGACGGGCTCGATGTTCGTGGTTACTACCAATGGAGTCTGCTGGATAACTTCGAATGGTCGTTGGGTTACGCCATGCAGTTCGGCATTGTGGAGGTTGACCGATCGACATTCGTTCGAACGCCGAAGCCGTCGGCTCTGTGGTACGGGGAAATCGCTAAAAATAACGCCCTCTAGGTGCACCAGCGACCTTTAGTAGCGTGACAAGAATGCGCCGCCGATTTGCCACCCTCGTGGCGTGGTCGAAGACCCACGAAGGTCGCAAGATCATTCGCTTTACCTCGGTCTCCGCTATTTCGACGGTGGTTTCGAACACGACGATCATCATCGTGTACGGACTCAAGATCATCAAGGGTGAGGTGTACGCAACGGTGTTTGGCAATCTCGTTGCGACGTTGCCGTCGTATTACTTGAACCGAACGTGGACGTGGGGCAAGAAGGGCCGCAGTCACGTACGCCGAGAGATCATCCCTTTCTGGACGATGTCGCTGCTCGGCATCTCGTTTTCAATGTTGGGCGGGGCCTACGCGGGTTCGCTCGTTGCCCATCACCCCGAGTGGCCGCATATTCTCGCGACCTTCATCGTGGCGTTTGCGAATCTGGCGAGCTTTGGTGTCTTTTGGGTTTTAAAGCTCAAGGTGTTCAATCGAATTTTTCACGTGAATGAATTTGCCGATGTCGATGAACACTTGCGTCGAGAAGAGTCGGCCTAGTCGCGAAAGTTGGTGAACTGAACGGGAACGGGGAGATCCGCTTCCTTCACCGCAGCCATCACGGCCTGGAGGTCGTCGCGCTGTTTCCCCGTCACGCGTACTTGGTCACCCTGGATTGAACTCGAGATGTTCTTGAGGTTGAGTTCTTTCACCAGCTTGTTAATTTGCTTTCCGATGTCTTGAGAGATACCGGCCTTGAGAGCAATCTTCTGGCGAGCGCCACCCTTCGACGCCTCCTCTACCTTTCCCGCGTCCAGAGTTTTGAGCGAGACGCCACGCTTGACAATTTTCTCCTCCAGCAACTGGTAGAGCGCGCGAAGACGATCCTCCGTCGACGAGTGCAGCGTCAGCTCTTTTTCGGAGAAGTCGATACTCGACTCGGTGTTCTTAAAGTCAAAGCGCGTACCCGCTTCACGGTTCGCTTGGTCCACGGCATTGCGAACTTCTTGGACGTCGATTTCCGAAACTATGTCAAATGACGGCATGGGCGTAGCGTAGCGAACACCGCGAAAATTCCGCTACTCCGAACGTGTCTAGAATGACCGGCGGGTCGGTGCCCGAGAGGCCAATGGGATCTGGCTGTAAACCAGACGCGAAAGCTACGGGGGTTCAAATCCCTCCCGGCCCACCACGAGAAGTAAAGCCCTGAACCCCGGCGATGAATCATTACGATTTCGTCGCCGGGGTGTTTGGCAAAAGGGGGCCGCATGGCGACGAAACTGCTCTCACGCCTCCGTCGCACGGTGCTGAACCTCCGATCGGGTGTCGAGCGCATCATCGTCGAACTCGAAAATCGGTACACCCCGATATCTCGGTTCCAACCCGGTCCCTTCGAGGGCTGGAACTTCCTGTGGCAACCCGCCCTCCTCGGTTTCGTGGCCCTGTGTTCGATCTTCGCGGGTAGTTGTTTTATCGAAAGCCCGTTCAAACTCGAGCTTCCCCGGACGTGGTTCTTCGGTGTGCCGTCGTCGCAGGCACAGTTGGCTCTACCTCAGAACGAAACGAGTCTGCTCTTCTCTCTCGTGCTGACCTACGGCGGACTGGTCCTTCTTCTTCGCGTCTGGTTGCGCTTGAGCGAAGTAGTGCAGTTGCATCGCGGGGCACCGGTTCGTTCCCTCTACAAGATTCTCGCGCTGTGGAGTATCCCCATGCTGGTGGCACCGCCACTCTTCTCTCGCGACGTATTTTCCTACGCGGCGCAGGGAGAGATGACGGCTCACGGACTTTCGCCGTACACCATGGGACCGTTCTCTCTCGGCTCGGCGTCGTTTGTCAATGCCGTGGACCCGCTGTGGGGGAACACACCGGCACCGTATGGTCCTCTGTTCTTGTGGCTCGACTCGCTCGTCGTTCAGTTGAGTGGTCATCGCGCCTTGCGTTCGGTACTGGGACTCCGCCTTCTCGAAGTCGTGGCCGTCGCCTTGTTGGCGGTTGCCCTTCCGCGAATCGCACGCGCGCTGCAGCGAGACGGGGGAGAGGCAGTGGTATTGGGAGCACTCAATCCCCTCGTGATCTTGACGCTCATTGGAGGTGCTCATAACGACGCACTGATGATTGGGTTGCTCTGCGCCGGTGTGATGTTTGCGCTGGAACGTCGACCAGTGTGGGGCCTCATCTTTTGTTCTCTCGCGGCCGCGATTAAGGCACCGGCCGCCCTGGGGGTGGTCTACGTCGCCTGGACGTGGGTGGGTCCACGAGTTCAGCTCCGAGAGAGGGTGGTGCCACTCGTGAAGGGGGCGGCAATTTCGGTGGCGGTGCTTCTCGTGGCCACGTGGCTCGCGGGATTCGGATTCGGATGGGTGAAGAACCTGGCGACACCAGGAACCGTGCGGAGTTGGGCCGCTCCGGCGACTGGTCTGGGGATGGCTCTCACCAAACTCATCAACGCCCTTGGTCTCGACGTCGCGATGGCACCCATTCTTTCCGTTACTCGGTTGCTCGGACTGTTGACGGCCGGTGGCTTCGCGGTCTATTTGCTGTGGAATGCTGAACGTCGCGGCTGGGTGCGATCGCTCGGAATGTCACTACTGCTGTTCGTCGTGCTCGGACCCGTGGTCCAGCCGTGGTATTTGGTGTGGGGCATCATCGTGTTGGCCGCGAGCTACGTGGGACGTGAGCACTTCTGGTTACTCGCTCTCTCCATCACGAGTCCGTTCCTCGGACTACCGGGTGCACACGATCTGTGGAACTCGCTCTTGCAGGCGAACCTTTTCTTGATGGCGCTCTCACTACTCGTCCTCGCGGGCACGCTTCTGATGCCCATGGGCCGTTGGACCCAGTGGTCGTGGCCGGAGCAGCCGCGCCGTGTGGAGGACTCGTCGACTTAGTGTCGGTCGGGTACCACGTACTGGTACTCAACGACATCGAGCCAGCGCCCGTGTTTGCGTCCGACCTCTCGTTCTCGTCCGACCAAGGTAAAACCGCACCGCTCGTGTAGTCGGATGGACGCCTCGTTTTCGCCGACGATCCGAGCAATGAGTGAGTGGTAGCCCAGTTCCCTCGCGAGAGCGATGAGATCGACCAGGAGTCGCTCGCCGACCCCACGGCCACGGGCCTCGCGGTGGGCGTAGACCGACGTCTCCACGGTCGTCGCGTAGGCGGGTCGACTTCGGAAGGGATTCATGACGGCGAACCCCAAGATGCGCTCGCCGCGGGCACCGGGCGACCCCATGTCGTCGTCGTCGTTGACCGCAACGAGGCAGGGGTGAGTGCCTGTGTGGTCCGTCACCCACTGCCGGTGTTCAGCGGCCGACCGGGCTACCAAGTCGAAAGTAACGGTCGTTTCGAGCACTTCGGGGTCGTAGATGGCAGCCACGGCGGGCGCGTCGTCAAGTTCCACGTAGCGAGTCCGCACGAACTTCACGCTAGTTCGCCTCGGTTGGAAAGGGGTCTGTGGTTTTGGGTAGGCTTGAGATTCGCGTTGACAACAACGAACGCCCTCTTAGCTCAGTGGTAGAGCACTTCCATGGTAAGGAAGGGGTCGTGGGTTCAATCCCCACAGAGGGCTCGCCCGGCGGCGTAGCTCAGGTGGTTAGAGCACACGGCTCATAATCGTGGTGTCGAGGGTTCGACTCCCTCCGCCGCTACTCAGCGGACCAGAGAGTCCGGGCAGTGCAAGTGCAGTACCGAGAGAAGAAATGGCAGATCACGATGGCAAAGAACGAGAAGCGAATCCAGGTCACCCTCGCGTGCGAGGAGTGCAAGCGGCGTAACTACATCACGATGAAGAACAAGGTCAACGACCGAGAGCGCATTGAGATGAAGAAATACTGCCGATTTGACCGGAAGCACACCCTCCACAAGGAAACTCGCTAGAAAACTCCCCCCGCAGGTAGTGGTAGGCTTCTCAGCCCGACAGCGGTGGTGAACCGAAGTCAGAGGGCAGTGGCTCAATTGGTAGAGCACCGGTCTCCAAAACCGGTGGTTGGGGGTTCGAGTCCCTCCTGCCCTGCGGAAGTGAAAGAAAAGAAATGAATCGCGAAACCAAGCGTCTCCTTCAGCGACAAGGTCAGGTGGGTGCCGACGGCACCGCCGCTTCTCGTCGCCCGAGCGCTGCGGAGATGCCCCGTCGCCGTCGTGAGCGCGTGGGGGTATCGCAGTACTTCCGCGAAGTTCGTGAGGAGATGCGCCAAGTGTCGTGGCCATCGCGACCCGAAGTGCAGAACTACACGGCCGTTGTCGTAGTGGTGTTGGTGTTTATGACGGTATTGATCTTTGGCTTGGGCTTCGCTCTGTCAAAGTTCGTGACGTTCTTGTTCCAGAAGTAGGACCGATGAGTGAGTTAGAGACAGACAACCTAGAAGACGTCATCGACGATGAGATTGAGATGCTCGACGCCGAGGTTCACGAGGATGAGCCGATCGTCGAGAGCGCCTTTGACCGGCCCGGCGAGTGGTATGTCGTTCGGTGTTTCTCGGGACACGAGAAGAAGGTCGCCGAAGCCCTCAACACGCTGGTTGAGAACCAGGATCTGAAAAACGAGATCTACGAAATCGTGATTCCCGAAGAGGACGTCATTGAGATTCGTCGGGAGAAGCGCGTCACGGTGAAGAAGAAGACATTGCCCGGTTACATGCTGGTTCGCTGCGAACCCAGTATCGAGAACTTTCAGACGATTACTTCGATTCCCAGCGCTATTGGATTCGTTGGCCCCCAGCAGTCAAACCCGATTCCGCTCGAGCGAGAAGAGGTTGACAACCTCATCCGTCCGACTATTGAAGGTCTCGAACAGCCGGTGCGGAAGAAGAAGACTCCCCGTCACGAATTCGAAGTGGGGAACGAAGTCGAGATTAAGACTGGTCCCTTTGCCACGTTTAAGGGATTTGTTGCTGAGATTAACGACGACCAGATGAAACTGAAGGTTCTCGTTGACATTTTCGGTCGAGAGACGCCCGTTGAACTTGAATTCAATCAGGTCACAAAGAGTTAGGTAAGGAGACATCATGGCTAAGAAAATCACCGCCATCGTCAAGATTCAGCTGCCCGCGGGCGGTGCGACCCCCGCCCCGCCGGTGGGTACGGCCCTCGGACCCCACGGTATTCAAACCATGGAGTTCTGTAAGCAGTACAACGAAAAGACCGAGAGCATGAAGGGCACCGTCGTACCCGTGGAGATCTCCATCTACGAAGACCGCACCTTCACTTTCATCCTGAAGACCCCCCCGACACCCGTGTTGCTCCGCGAGGCGGCGGGTCTCGCCAAGGGTGCGAGTATCGCCGGCCGTGAAACGGTGGCGACGGTGAGCTGGGATCAGGTCGAAGAGATTGCCAAAACGAAGTTGCAGGACCTCAACACCGACGACCTCGAGACCGCCATCCGGATCGTCGAGGGTTCCGCCCGCTCCATGGGCATCGAGGTGAAGCCATGAGCAAAATCGGGAAACGCACGACGAAGGCTCGCGAAGGCATCGATCCCGCCAAGGCCTATCCGCTCGACGAAGCGGTGAAGCGTATGCGCGGCGAACCAAACACTAAAATTACGCTGACTGTCGCGCGCAAAGAAGAAGACAAACCTTTACTAATTACGATCGTACGCCAAGAAATTCGCGTACAAAGCGTGAAAGGAAAAATTATCGAGCCAGGCTATGGCTGGATTCGCGTATCGCAGTTCCAAGAACCGACTGTTGAAGACCTCGCCAAAAAAATTAACGCTCTGTATCAACAAGATCCACAGATGAA
>CAXBRG010000015.1:0-14348 GCA_963977995.1 uncultured bacterium
CGAAGGGGCGGTGCGGGTGGTGGCCGTACTGCACCACGAGCAAGAGGGGACCCTGGAGAGCGAGTCCGGCGGTCGCTCGCCACGTCGCGGGTCGCCGGAATACCGCCAGGAGTCCGAGTGACATTGTGGTGGCGATCATGATCGTGAGCAGAAGGCTCACGTGCGTCGTCAACTGGAGTGCGAGGGAGTCCCCGCGATAGTGGACGCCGGCACTCGCAATGGCGATTCCCATAAAGAGCGCTGGCAGCCACTCGTCGCACGGGGCGTTCTCCCTCCAGAACCGACTAATGAAGAACGATCCGACGGCCACGACCGCGACGGCGACAGCGACCAGATTCGGTGCCGAGAGGATGGGTAGATGGCGCAGCACGGTGGCGAGCCCCGTAGCGGTCAGGGCGACGACGCCCAGCTGGCGCCACGTTCTCGGTCCTCGCGCGGTGCTCGACGTCCCACCCGCAAGTAAGAGTGCGAGAGCCACCGCGAGACCGCCGAGCGCCACGACGACGCTCGGGACCTGAGCAATCGTGACACCACGTCCAAACCAACCAAAGTTGTCATTGTGCGTCACGGCGTACGCATAGAACTCGGCGCGCGAGTAGTCCGAACCGAGATAGCCGAGGTACTCCCACCGCAGGGACGCCGCCACAGCGCCGAGACCCGGCAACAGAGCGACCGCGCTCAGAGTCCAGCCGGCGATCTTCCAGCCAGTTCGCAGTGCCGCCACGGTGGCCAGTGCGGCCACGACGGCCATGATGACGGGGAACCACACGGTAGCGAGACGGCCACCGGTGAAGAGGGCCTCGCGGAAGAGAAGGTCGCGACTCGGTGCCTCGCCGAGTGTCAGTGCGGTGATCACGTTCAACGTGAGCAGTCCCGCGACAATGAGATACACCTGCGCGCCGATGCGTGCGTCGGAGCTCTCGCGTCGTCGCAGGGCGACGGCGCCCGCGACAAACGGGAGCGACATTGAGAGCAACCCGATGGTCGCCAGAATCGCGGTCGTCACGGTGCGAGCTGGTGGCAGCGGCGCGCTGATGGTGGCGCCGTAGAGAAAGGCGATACCGATATACGAAAGGAATCGTTCGGGGGTCGTGAACCGTCCAGAGTTGTCGGAGTGCGCCACCCACAAGATCGTGGCGCAGACGATGGCCACGAGCACCATGACGACGACGCCGCGCACCATGGGAACGAAGCGGAAGAGTTCGTTCTCAGACCCCGAGAGACCGTAGAGCGAGAGGTTCCAGACACCGTACAAAAGAGTGCCGATGCTCAAAAACCTGGTGATGGGCAAATGGCGACGCGACACCACAACGGTGGGGAGAGCGACGATAAATGGAATCGAGTACGTCCACGTCACGGGGATCACTCCCGTTCTGACATCAACCGTCGCGAGCAGAGCGAGTGACAGCCCGGCCGCCCACGTCAGGGAACCGAACGCGTCAGCCAGAGTGGCGCGTCGATTCATCAAGTAGAAGGTGGCCGCTGCCGCCGCGATGAGTTCAATGCCTAAGACGGAGAGTCGTGTCCCGTGTGAGAGTGAGACGAGCGGGTCGTGTTCGTGGGCACTCACGAACGATGCCACGCCGAGGACCACCACGCCGATCAAGGTGACGAGGAGCGACGGGCTTACCTGGCCGAGCCGTGATACTCGAGGGGCAGGCGGGCTGGCGATCGGTGGAGTGGATGGTGGCACCGAAGTCGCGGTGGTAACGGCCCCTGCCGTGACGGGTGTGGCGGCAGATGGGGCGGGGGCGGCGACTCCCGTGATGCGAGACAGCTGGCTCTCTAAGACGCGTCGCTCATTTTCGATCTCGCCGAGGCGTGACTCGATCGCCGCCTGTCGAGTTGCCGGATCGGGGAGCGCGGCTCCACAGTTGCGACAAAAGGGTGCCATCGGCACGTCACTACGGCATTTCCAGCAGACCATCTTCGTGCTCCCCACGGCCTTGACTCGCCGTGAGCAATGCCACTGGTCACGGTAGTTCGTGGTTGTAGCGAGAACCGGTTCTGTGCGTGTCGTTGAGTAAGAAGTAAATAAGAAAGGCCGGCGTTAGCGATTCGGTGCTCGCACCGTGGTGCTGGTGGTCGACGATGTTGACGATGTCGTGGTGCTCGTGGGCGGCGTTCCTCCCGGGAGCGTGATCAGGGCCGCGCTGATGTGGTCCGAACTACCACGACTACCCGGAGTGAAGTACGTCACGTACAGGTTTCCCGGTGGGCTGAGTTCGGGGTGCACCATAAAGGCGTAACAGAAGCGACCGGCGGGAAGGTCGGTACACGAGGGAAGTGTGCCGGTGCCCACTGCGGTATAGGGTCCGCCGATTTTCGTAGCACTAAAGATGCGAAAGAGGCCCGCAAAGTCGTCGAGCCGTGCCACGTAGTAGGTGGACGTCTTTGCAGAACTCGCCATAACACCCACGGCGTACAGCGCGGCATTCATGCCGTCGGCGAGATCGGCAACGGGTGTCGGGTTATAGGACGCGGGGTTGGACATGGTGACAAACGTTGCCGGCATGGTGGTGGCGTGCAGAACGGTTTTGTCGCAGAGGAACGACACCGCACCGACGATGCATCGACTGGAAAAGAAGGTCACCGTGCCATCGGCGTTGAACGTGGGGTAGCTAAAGCGAAATCTCTCGGGTAGTTCGTACCCCGAGGGCTTCGGCGATATCACGTCTCGTACCAGCGACCACGAATTAGTCGCCGTCGAAAAGACACCGAATCCAAATGACTGAACTGTCACGCGCGCCGGTTCGAGACAGACACCGATGTACGTGATGAGTATCGAACTTGCGGCCAATGATGAAGGGATCGTCGCGGCCCCGGTAATCCAGCGCAACGTGCGACCGCGAGGCCACTGACTGCACTGCACCCCGTTGGCGCCGGGAATGTAGGCCGGCGTGGTGGGTGGGAGAAACTGGGACGGGAGGACGTTCGGTGTGAGTGAGCCCACCTTGATTTCGGTCAAGTCGGTCGGCGAGCGACCCGGGATAATCGCCGAACTCACCGCGGCCGTTGATCCGCCCACGAACAGTGACCCCGTCTTGGCGCTCGCCGATGCCGGCACGTAGGTGTCGCCAAAGAACCAGTAGTTCTTCCCGCCCTGGGCGACAGAGAGTCCCACGTCACGAGATATCGACACCTGCCGCGCTGACTCCAATGGTCCGGACGGGTTCGCGAGAGGCGTCACGGTCAGTGTCGGCGCACCGCTCGCCTGAGAGATGCCCATGAGTAGTCCGCAGAACATCACCAGTGTGACTAGGGGGCGACGCATGACACCACCATGCTAACGATGAGGTGAAGTTGAACAGCCTCAGCGATTTAGGCTGTACGGGTATGCGGAACTACTCACTCGTGACGGCAGTTCGCCACGGTGAGAGCACCTGGAACCGTGACAAGATCGTGCAGGGACAACATGACGGTGCCGTGCTCACCGAGGAGGGTTGGCAGCAGGCTCGCGCGTGCGGTGTGACCCTGCAGTCTCACGGCTACACCAGCATTATTTCGAGTGATCTCCAGCGAACACGAGAGACGGCTCTCGCCATCAATGAGACACTGCAGCTCCCAATCTCCTATGACGCCCGCTTGCGGGAGCGAAGCTACGGCGTCTTAGAGACCGGACCGAGTGCGGCCGTCACCCCCGAGGTCAGTGGCTTTTCGGATGGTCGCGTCGTCAGCCTCTCGGCGGCGCCTCCGAACGGTGAGTCACTCACGGACCTCTTTGACCGAGTCGGGAGTTTCCTTGACGACTTATTTGTCAAGGAACGGGTCTCACCCGTGTTGCTCGTCACCCACGGTGGGACGATTCGCGCTCTCCTCGCTCACGCCGCGGGGGTCAGTATGGATCGTTTGCCGTGGGGTCCGGTGCGCAACTGCACCGTGTGGCGCCTCGGCGACTAACGCTGCGATTCGTCGAGGGGGCCGCGACCTTCGTGCCCGTGTGATGATTCGGGAGTGCTCCGCGGGAGCAGGGAGCGCCACGTCGCTTGACTGCGACCGACGACGGGTTTCGCGAGGGGCGTCCGTGCGACGAGACCAGTAAAGAAGTAACCCAAGACGTACGCACCCGCGACTGCGATAACGCACCGCACGCCACTCGAAAGATGGGCCGACACGTTGAAGTGCACCATGAGTCGACGCATCACGGGTATGAACACCATCTGGGACAGATATATCCCGTAGGCGTTGTCGGAACCCGACGCCACGAGTCGTCGGGTCACGGAGCCGCGACGCGGACTCACGAGGAATACGCCGAGCAGGTAGACGAGGAGAACGGCGCCGATATCAAAGGGGAGTGCGATTGGAGCAAAGGGGTCTCGTCCCGCACCGAAATACGTAAAGAGGGCGTGATCCGACTCCCACAGATTCGTGGCGATGGCGACACCAAACGCGAGTGCCGTCAGCGTGACGATCATTCGCGCTCGCGCCACGACCCATTCGTGAAAGGCATCGAAGTTCAACGCCACAATGACCCCCGCGACGAGCCAGAACACGTACGAGATGACGAGACGGTTTTGCAACTGGGGGTTGAAGTGCCAGCCCCACCACTCACCGCGCTTCGCCGAACTGAGCAGGACGCCAAAGATCAGCGAACCAATGAGAAGGAAGCGGTGGCTCGAGGGGTGTCGCCGGATAAAGCGCAGTAACCACGGAAACACGACGTAGAACTGCGCCAAGACGAGCAGGTAGTAGAGGTGGTAGTAGCCCCACGTGGTGAGGTGTGTAAGCCGACTCACGGAGAGCGCGCCGTCGCGGACGGAGTAGTACGGGAACGAGTTGCTCCACTGCAGCCCCGTCCACAACCAGTAGATCACCGTCCAGACGAGGTAGGGCACGCCGACGGAGATGAACCGACGCCACGTGTAGGTGCGGATCTCGACCCGCTCGGCGTGGCGGTAGCTGTAGGCCAACATGCACGCCGACACGAAGAGAAAAGCGTTTCGCGAGAAGTGGGTAAAAACGAGACCCGACTCCCAGCCCCAGGGCCAGGTATAGGGGTGGAAAATCAAAATGGCGTGCGTCCCAATGACAGCAAACTGCTTGACGGGTCGCATGGCATCGACGTGGTCGAGTCGCCGACGCGTCCCGCCGTTTGCGGCAACATCTGATGCCATCGCTACCCCCGACTTGTCGAAACGACCGTTACGACAGTAGTGCTTCGTATCGGAAGGAAATGGCTCCGTCGCGAAGGGGATTCTTTTGTATCTTGCCCGTGGCGTGACGGGGCAGCGCGTCCACGACTCGTATGGCCGTCGGGCGCTTGGAGCGTCCTATGGCGCTCTCAAGAGCACCACTCACCGCCTGACAGACGTCCGAATCGTCGTAATCGTCCCCCACTTCGATATAGGCGAGAGGTACGGAACCCAAGATGAGGTCCGGTACGCCAATCACCGACGCCGCGAGCACTCCGGGGACCTGCACGATGATCTCCTCGAGTTCTCGTGGATAGATCTTCTCTCCCGATCGATTAATCACATCATCACTTCGCCCGACGAGAAAGACGTAACCGTCGTCATCGATGTATCCCAGGTCGCCCGTCAGTAACCATCCGTCCTCGGTAAATCGTGATGAGTAGTCGTCGCTGGCGTACGACGTAATCACGCTGGGACCGTGGAGGGCGATTTGACCAATCTCGGGTCCCGACGAGGGAGCTTCGATGCTGTCGTCGCTCAGTGGTTCGATTCGCAGTGACACTCCCACGGGCTGTCCGACCGAGCCCGGCTTGCGCACGCCATCAAGGGGATTCGCACATATCTGGCTGGCGGCCTCGGTCATGCCGTACGACTCAATGACGGGAATACCAATCACGCTTTCAAAGTGTGTGATGAGTTCGGCCGGTAGTGGCGCCGACGCGGATCGAATGAAGCGAATACGCGGGGAGACGGTTTCTCCTTCGCGGAGCGTGGCGAGATGCGACACGATGGCCGGGACGGCGTTAATCCACGTCACACCGTGGTCGGCGACCAGCTGCCAAAAGTCCGTGCGCTTGAAGCGGCGTTGTAGTACGAGTTCGGCACCGGCCACGGCGGAGGCCGTCGCCGCCACCACTTCGGCGTTGATGTGCCAGAGGGGGAGGGGGTTGAGTCCCACGTCGCGGCTGCTCAGGGCGTGGTGGTTGGCGATATTTGTTGCCGTGGTGAGAAATTGACGCTGCGACAAGAGCATCACTTTGGGTGTTCCCGTCGTACCCGAGGAGGCGAGCAGGATGCCACCCTCGGAGCTGGGGGTGTAGGAGCTGTTGGCCGAGTGCTCGAAGAAGTGAAATTCGGGTCGCGGACTACCGCCGAACCAGGGAATCGGCGAGGTCGTTGGAGTCGATCGATCGGCAATGACCGCCCGTAGCCCCAGTGACTGAACTTGCGCGGAGAACTGCGGGAGGGCGTCGTAGTCCAAGGTGGGATCGAGTGGCGCCATCCACAGCCCGCACCTCATCCCCCCGAAGAAGGCCAATAAGAAGTGCACCGGTGAACCGATGACAATGCCGACCCGGTCGCCGGGCAGAAAACCGCGCGCGGCGAACTCTCGGGCGTAGGACTTCGAGACGGTATCAAAGTCGTCGTAGTGGAGGCGATCAAAATCGTGAGCACCCTCGAGTGGGGCGCGTAGGTAGACGCGACCGGTACTTCGCTCACGAAAGAGGGAGTCGATTGATTCGGGAATCTCGTGAATCACGAGGCCTTAGTACATCATCCGATGGTCGGTGTAGTGCTTGAACTCGAGCAGATTCTGTGCCGGGTCCACCAAGACGAACGTCCGGTGCACCTCGATCATGCCGACAAATCGCTCCTGGACGTCGGCGTAGAAGGGGATAGACCGTTCTTGGGCGAGTCGGTAGAGCCGGTCGAAGTCATCGCTCTCACGAAACGTGACCCCGAAGTGTCGGGGGTACATCTTGAGATCGCTCACTGCCGGCAGAGTGCTGGGCCGCTCAACGAGATGACACACGACCTGATCACCGAAAAAGTCAAGCGTCACGCGGTCGTGATAGCGCCGTGCCAGCTTGCACCCCAACTTGGTGACGTAAAAGTCGATGGTCTCATCGGCGTCAAACGCGGGTATGGCGAGATGAAAAACATCGCGATGGTCACGCATTAGTTTGCGCCCTCCTCAAATTCCAGCAGCGTCTCACTACGAAGCCCTAATCGAATGGTTTCGCACGAGACGATCGCGTCGGTGGCGATATTGCCCAGATTCACGTTCGTGCCAATGCGCTTGACGAAGTAACCCTGAAGTTCGTTCGTGGGGGCTTCGAACATCAGCTGGTTAGCGTCGATTCCGGAGTCCAGAATCTCTTCGATGAGGCCGTAGCGGAGTTCGCCATTCGGCCGACAGATGCCACCTTTTCCTGACTCGCGCGTCTCGAGGGTGACCAGGTACGCACCCGCCTCAAGATCCCGACGAATTGCCTCCACCCACCGCTTGGGCGGAAAGTTCTCGCTCTGCACGTTGTCTTTGAATCCCACTTCGGCAACGACGCGGAACTCGCCGGCGAGTTTCTCGACGTAGGCCGATTTTTCTTCGTGGCTCAGCGGCGCAGTGCCGTTGCTGACCTCAATGGTCGTGGCTCCGTACTCCCGACACACGCCTCGAAACTCGTCGAAGCGATTCTGTAGGAGGTACTTCTCAAAGAGCGTCCCACCGAGGTAAAAATCAACACCGTGGGCGCGAGCCGCGGCCATCTTGGATTCAATACCGGGCGTCACGACGGACGTTCCCCAGCCAAACTTCACATAGTCAATCAACGGCCCAAAGGAACTCACGACATCAGTGAATTGACCGAGGGGTAGTCCCGTATCGATCACCATGGTGATGCCTTCGCGGCGCGGCTTGTCGGGGCGCGACGGTAGTGAGATGGTGTGTGTCACTCGTCGCCCCTTCGATTCGTGGTTGTTCTCAGTCTAGGTCAGGGGCTTTTTTATCCACGATGCGCCCGGTCGTCCGCACACGAGAGGCCGGCTGGTAGCGCACACCGGCGGTGATATTCACGCGCTCGAGAAGGAGCTCGCACGGAGGCTCGAACGCCGATTGAAAGGCGAGTGAGCGTTCATATCCGAGAATCTCCCACGGCACCGTCGTGCAACGGTCGGTCTCGTCTTCGATCCACTGCCGTAGGTCACGCCCCGCGGGGGTGATGGATCGCCCTCGGGCCAGTCCTCGTTGTTCGAGCGACGCCCACGCAGTAGCGATGGCAACGTCGTCGAGTCCGCGTGACTTACTCAGCCAGTCGTCGTCGTAGTCCAGCCACTCGTTATGAAGCGTCGATGCTTCGGCGCCCGTGAGATTGAGGCGACCCACAATTCCCCAGTGGGTGTCGCCACGCCACTCACGCAGGATGTTGATCGCGTGCCATGCGTCGAGGGCGGCATCGGAGGAGCGGGGCACGCTGAGATGGCTGGCGGCAAACGGGCGACCCACAAACGAGAGATGGGGGATGACGTCCCAGAGTTCGTCGCGAAAGTCACTGAGGATCTGGAGGGTGTCGGGGGCGTGGAGTGCGAGACCCTCGAGCACCGCTTCGTTGCGCGCGTTCCACCAGTCCATCCACGCATCGTCGTGCACGAAGTCGGTGACGAACCTGATGCCCAGCGGCGAGATGGAACCGAGTGCGGCAACCGTCGCGTCGTAACCGACTCGGGCAAAGGGGGCGATGCGGGCCGCAATGTAGCCAAGGGGGCCAGGCAGACCCATCGCCTCGTAACGCGCCACAGCTCCGGGGTCCCAAAAGATCCAGCCGATAGTTGTCTGCACACTGCGCGCGTTCCGCCGAGTGATCTCGATCCAGTCCACATCGTGTTCCACGGTGCGAGGTTAGAACGTGTCACACCACGCCGGCATCGTAGAGGTATGGCAATCAATCTCACTGGATACGAATCACCCGAAAGCGTGACGGTCACGTCCTTTCTCGCCAACCTCCCCGAACTCCTCGGGTCGATGTTCATGGAAGGAACTCGCATTCTGTGCGTTTCCGATTTCGCCGACTTTCGTTACGTTCAGTTCTGGGCCGAGGGCGGAACGCTCGTGGCCGAGACCATCTCGAATATGCACCTCACGGAACTACCGCTCACGGGTGAGCAGGAGGCGGCTCTCCTCAGCGACGGATGGAACCCCCCGAGCGACGATGGCAATCCCAACTTTTGGGTCGAAGCTCGCAACGTGAAGGAGATTCCTGCACTATGTCGAATGGTGCAGCGAGCGGTCGTCGATGTTCTCGGTCAAGGTCGCTCACCGGAACTCATGATGTGTCACGTCAAGACGTGGAATCCTGGCAACATCGAATATCTCTCTCGAGACCAAGCGCAACGCCAGTCGCGCCAACGTTTGCAATCACCGTCCGATGCTCCTGAGGAAGAGAATCCCGACCGATAGATTGGAGGCATGGTCACCTTTGATGAGGCGTGGCGAATTGCCGAAAAAATCGAAGGTTGGCTGCTCGAAGAACAGGGTCGCGCTCTGTTTGACGCCGCTGCATCTCTGGAGCCCGGAACGCGGGCCGTCGAGATCGGAAGTCACCGAGGTAAGTCGGCCACACTGATTGCGCTCGGTTTGCCCGCGTCAGCACGATTGACCGCGGTTGACCCCTTCGACGATCCACGCTGGGGCGGTGGACCCGAGTCGCTGGCGGCGTTTCAGTCCAACGTGAACGCCGCGGGTGTCGCTGACCGTATCGATCTCTTCAAGGGTCTCTCCGTGGAGGCCTCCGCTGCGTGGTCGGGCGAACCGGTGGGTTTCTTATGGGTCGATGGAGCTCACGATGTCACCAGCACCCTTCAGGACTTCGATGGTTGGTTGCCACACCTTGCGAAGGGTGCCCGACTCTACGTTCACGACGCATTCTCCGCCGTCGGTACCACCCGGGCAATATTCCGCCGATTCCTTTTTTCGAGGAGTGTCCGCTACGTGGGATGCGTGCGAACTCTGGCGATGTTCGAAGTAGGACCCACCACGTTGCTGCAGCGGGTGACGTCGTCACTGGGCATCATCGGTCGACTCGGATTCTTTTCACGGATGGTCGCGATCAAAGTGGCTCGGCGGAGTGGCTACCACGGCCTTGAACGACGGTTAATGACAACCGATAACGAACCACTCATCTAACGATGGGCGATTCGCTCTCGATAGCCCTCTTGGTTCATCATCAACTCGAACCCGGAACCGGTGCGCCGGGTTCGACGCTCGCACTCGCGGAGGCGCTCCGTACTCGTGGTCATCGGGTGGACGTCATCGGTCTCGAAATCGTCGGAACTGGGGAGAGCCTGTGGACACACCTGCGCTTCCCACTGGCGGCCGCTCGTCGTGTACGACGCGCCCTGCGCCAGCACACCTACGACATCATCGATGCGTCGACGGGAGATCTCTGGCTGTTAACACGTCGCGAAATTGCAACGTCGCCGACCGCCGTCTTGACCCGAAGTCACGGTCTCGAACCATTGGGGGTTCTCGCCCGCCGTGATGGTGCCCGCCGACGAGAGCTCACGCTGCGTGCCAGGTACCGGCTCTATCACGGAGGGTGGCGCCTTCACGAAGTACGTCGCACTCTCACGTGTAGCGATGCGGTCCTCGTGCTCAACGAACGAGAACGCCAGTACGTGGCGTCCCTCGGCGTCGATCGCGACGACATCATTCGTACAGCGCCCCTCGCCGGTGTGGGTTTTAGTGACGCGCCTGACGCCGCGTACTCCACCACGGTGGCCGTGTTGGGTGGTACGCAGTGGCGAAAGGGGGGAAGTGATAACGCTCGATTCATTGCGGAGCTTCTCCGGTCCCACGAGGCGGTCGCCGTCACGTGGGTGGGCGTCACGTCGAAGGAGATCGAGAGTTTGATCCCATCGGATCTGGCACCGAGAGTTCGCGCGCTGCCCTCGTATCGCCCCGACGAGACCGGCGAACTCTTTCGCTCCCACGCCGTGGTGGTTCTCCTGAGCCGCTTCGAAGGACTCCCACTGGCTCTCCTCGAAGCCATGAGCCACGGTTGCGTGGTGGTGGGTACCGCGATCGGTGGAGTGGAGGAACTCGCTTCGGTGAGTGGTGGTGCCGTGGCCGTGGGTGACATCACGAGTGCCGTCACGGCCGTCACGACGGCGCTCGACGCTTCAACCTGGAGTGAACTGTCTCGTCGAAGCGCTCAGGAGTCGAGAAAGTTCGCGCCGTTGCGCATCGTTGACATTCTGGAGGATAACTACCGTCGGGCCATCGCCGCGAAGGCCGCCCGAGGAGAGGCGACGAGGAAATGAAAGTCGTCATGGTCTGCTTTGCGAATACCTGCCGCTCGCCCGTCGCTGAGTCGCTGCTCGCGTCGTTTGTGGCGCACGACCCGACGGTCTCGGTGACGTCGAAGGGTGTGATGGGCGGTGATGGAGCAACGCCGGTTGCCCTGGGCGACGTTCTCGCGTCCCGCGGCATCGCCCTCCAGTCGCCTTCGGGAGAGCGACTCGGCGATGAGCCCCGCGATGGCGACCTCTATCTCTTTATGGAACGTGCACTGTTGCGGGAAGCCGTCGTGACGCAACCGAACCTGTGGCCGAAGAGCTTCACGCTAAGGGAGTTTGCCCGTCGCGCCCAACTCAATCCACCGGAGCGTGACAGTGAACGATTCGCTGATTGGCTCGGCGTACTACATGGTTCTCGTCAGCGCAGCGACTTAATGGGCGATGACCCCATCGACGACGTGGCCGACCCCGGCCTACGGGGTGACACCGCAGAGTTCGCCACGATGGTCGACGAGCTCGAGTCTCTCTGTCGACGTATTGCGCCGTTTCTTACCGATTGGTCCAGCGGAGCGTAACGGGTCGATCGCCGGTGAACGAGACGCTCCCCGGTCCGCGCAGGCCGGTGTCGGAGTTCATCGTGACTGTCACTGCGGCGGGGTGAATGGTTCCTTGAGGAACGATACGCAGTTGGAACGCTCCGTTCTTTACCGCGTGCTTGAGTACGCCCTGGAGAACTGCGACTTGCGTCTGTTGCGGACGAACGCGAACCACGGTTCGCGTCAAACTCAAGCCGCCCTCACTCACGGCCACCGGCGAGGTGGTGCCCCGGGGCATCCACTCGTAGATACGCGCCACGTACTCACCGGGAATATGGGTGTTCGTGTTATCGGGGCCCAGCGCGTAGCTGGGTTTGGCGTTCGCGGGGGCCGTGTTCGTCAAGGTGAGCGTGGTGGTGATGTAGGCCGTTCCCGACTCCGACAGACGGATGTCGTACTTGACGTCGTGGTGCATGAACCAGTCCACCTTGGCGGCGACACCCGACTGAACAGAGAGGTGAATCACATTCGTGCCGTGGTCAACGAGACCACCTGACGCGTTGAATCGCGCGGTGAGCGCCTGCAGCGGAGCGTGAGAGTCGTAGAACAAGAGGTGACGACCGGGAGTCGACTGGGCGAGTCCCTTGATCAGTGACCCGCTATCGAAGTTTCCCGTCTCCATCTTCTTCACGGCCGCTTGCGCAATCGACGAGATTTCGTCGTGGCGCCACTGCTGCGAACCTGCGGGGTACTTCAGATAGAGATCGTGAAGGATGAGTTTGGCGACGTTGGTGTGATCGATGTTCTTGGTGACGCTCGGAATCCGAACACCCCCCACGACGCGCAGGATGTTTTGCAGGGCGACGACGTCCACTCCGAGTACTCCGTCAACGCGTTGACCACGCGCGGCGCCGTACATCGCCATCATCCACCGAGCCGACGTCGGAAAATCACCGACGGCGTTCACGCTCTGCCAGATTCGAGTGGGTTCGAGCGGTCCAAAGACGCTCCGTGTCCCGGGGTCGGTGATGGCAACGGCGGGCTGAGCGAGCGAAATGGTGCCGACGGAACTTGCGTTGCTCATGGTGAAGACGCCGTGATTGACGTGGAGGAGCGCCCACGACAGCACGGCCCCCTGATCGCGCATTTCCGAGTTGTTGAGTCCCGCCACGAAGTAGGTGCGCGGTCCGTCGGCTCCCAAGAACGACTGGGCGAATGTGAGGGCGTGCGTTCCGTCATTCAGCAGTCCGTTGAGAACGCTGAGCTGTTCATTCAACGAGACGCGGGCCTTGTGAATGGGCCCGATGAGACCGCTAGCAGAGCGCACCCGACCTTGTAGTGCGTCACGGCTCAGTCGAACTTGGTCCGCAAGAACCTTCAGGGTGGGTAGGTCGACGTAGTTGCCGTGACTAGCGTCGGCGCAGGCCGACGCCGCCTTCACCAGCTTTTCGCCCTCACCACTGACGACGTCAACGTCGGCGGCGCCATCGAGGAGTCCGTTCACTTGACGACTCACACCCGGAACCCAGCTCAACACCTTGAGTGGCGCTGATCCGGCGAGTCGAACGTCGGCGGCGTAGGCCGACTGGTGCATGTCCGAGAGCGCCAGGAGTGCGAGCTGCCGTCCATTTTTCGTGACGAGTCCGTCCCGTGCGGCAATAAGTTTCGTGGCGCTGTTTTGGGCGTGGGTGAGGTCGCCCTTCGCCTTCCAGATGTCCCACGCCCCAAACGCTCCGGCCCAGATCAGTACCAGTCCCGCGGCGACACCGACACCGCGAACGATCTGCCAGCGGGCTTCACGGAGGACCACGCGGCGGGGCATCCGAGTGAGCCGCGGGCGATAGGTCGGCTCGACGGTCGAGCGGTGGCGCGAGTGACGATGGCGAATGCCATCGCGATGCTGAGTGAAGTGGTTCCAGCCGTATCGCAGCAGGTGCAGTGGACGGTTGCGGCGGTGTCGATACTTAATGAATCTGCCCACGGGCAACTACGCCTTTGCGGGGTCGCTCAGAGTGGGCAGTGTCAGATTCTCAGGCACGGGAGCAGCGCCGCCGCCGTAGACGCCGCCGGATCCGTAGGTTCCTCCGTAGCCGTATCCATACCCGTATCCATAGCCGTAGCCATAGCCATACCCGTAGCGGTAGTACGAGTAGCCCTCCGCAGCGGGAGCTCGGTTGAGGACGACACCAATGAGCGCGGCGTCAACCTGCGCGAGTAGCTCCACGGAGCGGGCGACGTCTTTCTTTGCCGAGATACCGGCGGCGGCAACCAGGAGCACCGCGTCGGCCTTGGCGGCCAGAACTTGGGCGTCCGACACGGGGAGCATCGGCGGTGAGTCGATGATCACGAGATCGCACCGTTCTTTGAGTTGATCCATGACGATCTGTGCACGACGTCCGGAGAGGAGCTCGGCGGGGTTGGGCGGAATTGGTCCGGCGGGCAGGATGCGGAGATAGGTCGATCCTGGTACGTCGACGAGGGCGTCGTCGAGATCGGCTTCTCCGAGCAGTACGGAGGTGAATCCCACGTCGTTACTGACGCCGAAGAATTCGTGAATGCGTGGCTTGCGAAGGTCGCATCCCACGATGATGACTTCTTGGCCGGCGGC
>CAXBRG010000016.1:0-13674 GCA_963977995.1 uncultured bacterium
TTTGATACCGTGTGGAGCATGCTGGAAAATTTGTCGTGACTAACAACATATCTATATGCAATCATACTAGTAAATCATTATGGTGCGATCTTCCCGCCGATCACAAAGGATCACATGAAGCATACCTTGGATATAATATATATGAAAGTTGGGAGGATGCTATGACTGACGAGAATTACAACCTACGTATCCAGCTAAAAAATGCATTAGATGAAAACAAATTCTTAAAAGATGAACTTGCTGAAGGTGAGCTAACGATGTGGGCTAATGAGAATGCTCAAATGCGTTCAGATATCAATTTATTCATAAACGCTATCACCTATTTACTAGGTGAAAAAGAACCTACTGAAGATCTAGCCGAACTTATGAACAAATACAGAAAGAATGACCATGAGTGAGTGTGATTGTCGGTTTAAATACGTAGATGGTGAACAAGAAGTAATTGATTACTAATTAAATTAAAGACTAGTACAAAGGAAGATAAAAATGGCGAAAGGCAAATTTGAACGTACCAAGCCACACGTAAACGTTGGTACGATTGGACACGTTGACCATGGTAAGACGACGCTGACGGCGGCGATGACGCACGTGTTATCGAAGAAGTTTGGCGGGGAGGCGAAGAACTACGATCAGATTGATGCGGCGCCCGAGGAGAAGGCGCGCGGGATCACGATCAACACTGCGCACGTGGAGTACGAGACCAAGAACCGGCACTATGCGCACGTGGACTGTCCTGGGCACGCTGACTACATCAAGAACATGATCACCGGTGCGGCGCAGATGGACGGGGCGATACTGGTGTGCTCGGCGGCCGATGGTCCGATGCCGCAAACGCGCGAGCACATTTTGTTGGCGCGCCAGGTGGGTGTTCCCTACATTGTGGTGTTCCTGAACAAGGCCGACATGGTCGATGACAAGGAACTGCTGGAGCTGGTGGAGATGGAGGTGCGCGAGCTGCTGTCCAAGTACGACTTCCCGGGTGACGACACCCCGATCGTGCGCGTCTCCGCGTTGAAGGCCCTCGAGGGCGACACCGCATGGGGCGACAAGATCATGGAGCTCATGGAGGCTGTCGACAACTACATCCCCGAACCGCAGCGTTCCACCGACAAGCCGTTCCTCATGTCGATTGAAGACGTGATGTCCATCACCGGTCGTGGCACCGTGGTGACCGGCAAGGTTGAGCAGGGCATCATCAAGGTCGGTGACGAAGTAGAAATCGTCGGCCTCCGTGACACCCAGAAGACGACCGTGACCGGTATCGAAATGTTCCGCAAGCTCCTCGACGAGGGCCAGGCCGGTGACAACCTCGGTGCCCTTCTTCGTGGAACGAAGAAGGAAGAAGTGGAGCGCGGGCAGGTTCTCTGCAAGCCGGGTTCCATCACCCCGCACACCAACTTCGAGGCTTCGGTCTACGTGTTGACGAAGGAAGAAGGAGGACGCCACAAGCCGTTCTTCTCCAACTACCGTCCGCAGTTCTACTTCCGCACCACCGACGTCACCGGCACCATTGAGCTGCCGGCCGGCACGGAGATGGTCATGCCCGGTGACAACACCGAGATGGTCGTGAACCTGGGTAAGCCAATCGCCATGGAAGAGGGACTCACCTTCTCCATCCGCGAGGGTGGCCGCACCGTTGGTTCGGGCCGCGTGACCAAGATCCTGAAGTAGGACGAATGGCCGAGAAGCAAAAGATTCGCGTTCGACTCAAGGCGTACGACCACGAGGTCCTCGACCAGTCGACCGCGAAGATCGTCCAGACGGTGGAGCGCACGAGTGCCCGAGTACAGGGTCCCGTGCCGCTGCCGACCGAGAAGCACCGTTACACGGTGGTTCGCGGTCCCCACAAGCACAAGGACAGCCGTGAGCACTTCGAAATGCGGGTTCACAAGCGCCTCTTGGACATTGTGGACCACACGCCGAAGACCCTCGACGCTCTCCAGCGCTTGGACCTTCCGGCCGGTCTGGATATCGAGATCAAGCTTCTCTAAAGAATTCCCTTAACCCCACGGGGACCCGGCTTTTGACGGCGGGCGTCCCCGTGGGGTACTCTTTACCTCCGCCCTTCGGGACGGAAAAGTCGGCTGCGACGAAAGTCTCAGCCGAGTGCGATGTGTCTGGATGCCTTCGGGAACTCCAGACCGACCTAGTCGAACGCTCCGTTCGGGTTTGGCCCGAACGGAGCGTCTGCTGTCTCGGGCAACCGACGCAGCAGAACTGTTGAAGGAGAAAGAACGTGGCGACCAAAGCGATCGTCGGCGAGAAGGTGGGCATGACCCAGGTCTGGGACGACCAGAACCGGGCCATTCCGGTCACCGTGGTGCGGGTGAACCCCGTCCGCGTTGTCCAGATCAAGACGCCGGACAAAGAGGGTTACTCCGCACTGCAGGTCACGTGGGGCACGCGTCGCGTCAACACGCTGACGAACCCTGAGCGCGGCCACTTCGACAAGGCCGGAGTTGCTCCGGGCAAGTCGCTCGTCGAACTTCGTCTCGATGATGTCACTGCGTTCGAAGTCGGCCAGGAGCTTCGGGCCGACGTCTTCGAAAAGGGCGAGATGATCGACGCCACTGGTGTGTCGAAGGGCAAGGGATTTGCCGGTGCGATGAAGCGTCACAACTTCCAAGGTCAAGGCGCCGCTCACGGTAACCACAAGCACCACCGCGCTCCGGGTTCGATTGGCGCCTGCGCCACGCCGGGTCGCGTGTTTAAGGGCCAGCGCATGGCCGGTCGGACGGGTGGCGAGCAGGTCACGACGACCAATCTCGAAGTTGTCGGTGTCGATGTGGACCGCAATCTCATTTTGGTGAAGGGTGCCGTACCGGGATCGAAGGGCGGCGTTGTCGTCCTGCGGACGTCGGTCAAGAACCCAATGAAGGCTGGAGGTAAGCGATGACCACCTTCACACTCCGTGGCCCGATCGAAAAGGCGCCCAAGTCGTACGCCCAACGCTCGGTGAAGCGTCGTGACGTACACGGTAAGGAGCTCGGTACTGTCGCTCTGGAGCCAACAATCTTTGGTGTGGAGCCCAACACGGCCGTGTTGCACCAAGTCATCACTGCCCAGCTCGCGGCGAAGCGGGCCGGTACGCAGTCGACGAAGACGCGCAAGGAAGTTCGTGGTGGTGGCAAGAAGCCGTTCCGCCAGAAGGGAACCGGCGGCGCTCGTCAGGGAACGATTCGTGCTCCGCATTACCCCGGTGGTGGAATCGCCCTCGGACCGAAGCCACGCAAGTACATCCAGCGCACCCCGAAGAAAATGATTCGACTGGCGCTCTACTCGGCTCTGTCGGACCGTGCCGCCTTGAATCAAATCGCCGTGGTGGACAGCTTCAGCTGGTCGGCCCCGAAGACGAAGGACGCCGTGTCAATGATGACGGCGAACGGCCTATCCGGCAAGATCCTCGTCGTCCTCGGTCGCGATGACGTCGTGGCGGCCCGTAGTTTCGCCAACCTTGACTACGTCACCACTTTGGACGCCGGTGAACTGAACGCGTACGACGTACTGAACGCCGATTGGATCGTCTTTACCGACGCCACCCTCCCAACTGCGAAGGAGTCCAACTAATGCGCGACGCCGCCAGCATCCTCCTCCGACCCGTGGTCTCCGAAAAGACCTACGGACTGATGGAGAACAGTGTGTACGTCTTCGAAGTGGACGCCAAAGCCACCAAGATCGATGTGCGCCGTGCCGTTGAGCAGGCCTTCAACGTCACCGTTACCAATGTCAACACGCTGAACCGCAAGGGGAAGACGACGCGCAATCGCCGCACTGGCGTACTCGGTCACAAGCCGGGCCACAAGCGCGCCATCGTCACCTTGAAGTCTGGCGACTCGATCAACCTCTTCGAGAGCTAAGGAAAATCATGGCCCTCCGTCATCGCAAGCCCACGAGCCCCGGTCGCCGTTTCCAAACGGTGTCGGACTTCGCCGAACTCACGACCGACCGTCCGGAGAAGTCGCTGCTCGACAAGAAGTCCCGTACCGGAGGTCGTAACAGCTACGGCCGCAAGACCTCTCGCCACCGTGGTGGTGGTCACAAGCAGCAGTACCGCATCATCGACTTCAAGCGCAACAAGAACGGCATTCCCGCAAAGGTCGCAACCATTGAGTACGACCCGAACCGCACGTGCCGTATCGCCCTGTTGCACTACGCCGATGGGGAGAAGCGCTACATCCTGGCGCCGAACGGACTGAAGGTTGGCGACTCGGTGGAGTCCGGCCCGAAGGCCGACATCAAGGTCGGCAATGCCTTGCCGATGCGGTACATCCCGACCGGTACCGTCGTGCACAACGTGGAGCTTCGGCCCGGTGGTGGCGGCAAGATGGCGCGTAGCGCCGGAATGAGCGTGCAGCTGGTCGCGAAGGACGGTGGCTTCGCCACGTTGCGTCTGCCGTCGACCGAAATGCGCCGTGTCCCCATCGACTGTGTCGCCACGGTTGGTGTCGTCGGTAACTCGGAACACGAACTCATCAAGATCGGTAAGGCCGGTCGCAACCGCTGGAAGGGCGTTCGTCCCCAGACTCGCGGTGTGGCGATGAACCCGGTTGACCACCCTCTCGGTGGTGGTGAAGGTAAGACGTCCGGTGGACGTCACCCGGTGAGCCCGTGGGGTCAACCAGAAGGTCGTACTCGTCTGCCGAAGAAGTCAGACGATCTCATTATTCGTCGTCGCCGCGGACGCGGTTCACGGAGGTAGTTGCATATGGGTCGCAGTCTCAAAAAGGGTCCGTTCATTGACGCCCACCTGCTCAAGAAGGTGGATGCCATGAACGAAGCCGGCGATAAGAAGGTCATCAAGACCTGGTCACGTCGTTCGACGATCATCCCCGACATGGTGGGCCACACGCTCGCGGTGCACGATGGGCGTCGCCACATCCCGGTGTACGTCACCGAGTCGATGGTGGGCCACAAGCTCGGCGAATTTGCGCCTACGCGGACATTTAAGTTCCACGCCGGCCAGGAAAAGACAGGAAAGCGCTAATGCCTGGTGTGAAGACCAACGAGCGTCCCGGCGTCCGCGCCTCGCTCAGCAACTTCGGTATGTCGGCGAGCAAGGCCCGCCTCGTCTTGAACCTGATTCGGGGAGAAGACGTGGCCACGGCTCGCGACATTCTCTCGGGGACCCAGCGTGAAGCCGCTGACGTTGTTGGCAAAGTTCTCGCGAGTGCCGTGGCGAACGCCGTGAACAACTCCGGACTTTCGGCGAGTGACCTCTACGTTGCAGCGGCGTACGCCGACGAGGGTCCGACGATGAAGCGTTTTAGTCCGCGTGCTCGAGGTCGGGCCGGTCGAATTAACAAGCGCACCTGTCACATCACGGTGATTGTCGCCAAGATGGACGACGAGCGTCTCGAGATTGTCAATGCCGCTCGGAGTGCGCAGGCCACCGCGTCGCGCGCCCGCCGCGTTGCCGGATCACGAAAGTCAACGGCGACCACCGCGGTGACGACCGATGCCGACACCACTGAGTCGGTGACCGACGAGACCGCAACGAACACCGTTGACGCCGTCACGACCGAGGTCGTGCTGGACGCACAAGTGAACGAAGAAGTGGTGTCAACCGACACCGACGAGGAGACGGACAAGTAATGGGTCAGAAGGTAAATCCCTACGGTTTCCGCCTGGGCGTCACGACGGACTGGAAGTCACGCTGGTTTAAAGAGCGCGGTTACCAAGAACTCGTGATCGAGGACTGGAAAATCCGCGACTACCTGAATCGCCAGCTCGAGACGGCGGCCGTGAGCCGCATCGAGATCGAGCGCAGCCAGGGACGTGTGCGTATCGACATTCACACGGCTCGCCCGGGCATCGTCATTGGACGCAAGGGTGCCGAGGCTCAGCGTCTGAAGTCAGACCTCGAGAAGATGATGGCGAAGAGTGGATCGAAAGACTCCATCTCCCTCAACATCCAAGAGATCAAGAATCCTGAACTCGACGCCGCGTTGATTGCGCAGGGTATCTGTGACCAACTCGTTCGCCGCGTCGCGTTCCGCCGTGCGATGAAGCGGGCCATCCAGACCGTGCAGAAGGCGGGGGCTCAGGGCGTCCGCATCCAGTGCTCGGGCCGCTTGGGTGGCGCCGAAATGTCGCGCCGCGAGAGCTACCGCGAAGGTCGCGTGCCGCTCCACACGCTGCGTGCCGACATCGACTACGGCTTCCGTGAGGCGCGGACGTCGACGGGTCGCATCGGCGTCAAGGTGTGGATCTACAAGGGTGACATCCTGCCCTACCAAGTGTCCGACGAAACGAAGATCATTCGTGAGGCAGCACTCGCCGCGGGCGATGCCGTGACGACGACGGCGACGCCCGGCGTTGTTCGCGCCGGTTCGGGTCGTCGCCGCGTGAACGCGACCACCGAGACAGCTGAAGTTGTTGAGGCCACCGTCGACGTGGCGCCGGCCGATCTGCTCGCCGCGTCTGCGGAAGTTGAGGCCCGACTCTCACAAGAGGAAGAGATCGAGCGCCGTACCGCCGGTACGCACGCCGAGACTCCCCACTTCCGTAAGGAGGTCGACTAACCATGTTGATGCCTCGTAAGGTCAAGCACCGTAAGCAGCAGCGCGGTCGTATGAAGGGCGTCGCCAAGGGCGGCGTGGAGCTCAACTTTGGCGACTTTGGTATCCAAGCCCAAGAGGCTGGATGGATCACGGCTCGTCAGATCGAGGCCGCGCGTATCGCTATGACCCGTCACGTCAAGCGTGGTGGTCAGGTGTGGATTCGCGTCTTCCCAGACAAGCCGGTCACGCAGAAGCCAGCCGAAACCCGCATGGGTTCCGGTAAGGGCAACCCGGAGTACTGGGTTGCGGTGGTGAAGCCGGGCCGTGTCATGTTCGAGCTCGGTGGTGTCGACGAAAAGCTCGCCCGCGAAGCTATGGAGCGAGCCATTCAAAAGCTGCCAATTAAGTGCAAGTTCGTCGTACGTCCTGGCACGCACGGCGCACCGGAGGTGACGATCTAATGGCAAAGACCAAAGATCACGTAGCGGAGTTGAAGTTGCTGGGTGACGCGGAGCTCGTTGAGCGCCTCGCGGAGTCCCGTAAGGAACTTTTCAACCTGCGCTTCCAATTGGCCACTGGCCAGTTGGACAACACGGCCCGTATGTCGGCCGTGAAGAAGGACATTGCCCGTCTCTCGACGTTCTTGCGTCAACGAGAGATTGCCCTGGCCGAGGAAGGTAACTAATGACTGACAACGCGTCAACCACCCGTGACAACGCTCGCAAGGTTCGCGAGGGCATCGTCGTCTCCAACAAGATGACCCAGACCATCGTGGTGGCCATCAACGAGCGTGTCGCTCACCCGAAGTACGGCAAGACCGTGCAGCGTACGAAGAAGCTCTATGTCCACGACGAGACGAACGACGCCAAGATCGGCGACCGCGTTCGCGTCATCGAGACGCGCCCGTTGAGCAAGTTGAAGCGCTGGCGCCTCACCGACATTGTGGAGCGTGCCAAGTGATTCAGCAAGAGTCTCGCCTCAAAGTCGCCGACAACTCCGGTGCGCGCGAAGTGCTGTGCATTCGCGTGCTCGGTGGTTCACGTCGACGCTACGCCTCGATCGGTGACGTCTTTATCGGAACGGTGAAGGACGCCATTCCCGGCGCCACGGTGAAGAAGGGTGACGTTGTTCGTTGCGTCGTCGTCCGGACGGCGAAGGAAAAGCGCCGTCCTGATGGTTCGTACATCAAGTTCGACGACAACGCCGCCGTGATTATCAACGACCAGCTCCAACCGCGCGGTACCCGCATCTTCGGGCCCGTCGGTCGTGAGTTGCGCGACAAGAAGTTCATGCGAATTATTTCGCTGGCGCCGGAGGTGTTGTAATGAAGATTCGTAAGGGTGACGACGTGATCGTTCTCGCGGGCAAGTTCCGTGGTGAGCGCGCCACCGTCGAGGCGGCACTACCCGGTAGCAACCAGGTCGTGTTGGACTCGCTCAACATTGCCAAGCGTCACACGAAGGCGCAGGGCACCACGATGCAAGCGGGCATCATTGACAAGTTCATGCCACTCCACGTGTCCAATGTGGCGCTGTGGTGCGGCGGGCACAAGGGGCCAGCGAAGGCCGGCTTCCGTGATGTTGACGGCACGAAGGTCCGTGTCTGTCGGAAGTGTGGGGAGACGCTATGAGCACGCCACGTCTGAAGACTCGTTATAACGAGGAGATTCGTCCGGCCCTCAAGGCCGAACTGGGCTTGGACAACATCATGCAGGTACCTCGCCTGGAGAAGATCGTGATCAACGCGGGAGTCGGTCGCGCCACGCAGACGGCGAGTCTGCTCGAAGGCGCGCAGCGGGACCTCGAGTTGCTGAGCGGACAGAAGGCCATCGTGACGCGAGCCAAGAAGTCGATTGCCAGCTTCAAGCTGCGCGAGGGCGTGGCCATCGGCGCGAAGGTCACCCTGCGTGGCGACCGGGCCTGGGAGTTTTTCGACCGACTGTTGTCGGTGGCGATTCCCCGTATCCGCGACTTCCGTGGACTGTCGGCAAAGTCGTTCGACGGCCACGGCAACTACACGTTCGGAATCAACGATCAGTTGATTTTCCCCGAACTCGACTACGACAAGATCGACGCGCCCCGTGGCTTTGACATCACCATTGTCACCACGGCCGCGACCGACGAGCAAGGCCGCGCATTCCTGCGTGCCTACGGCTTCCCGTTCCGACAGGAGAACAAGTAATGGCGAAGAAGTCCCTTCGTATTAAGCAGCAGGCGACCCCGAAGTTCGCTGTCCGCGCGTACACGCGTTGTCAGCGCTGCGGCCGTCCCCGCTCGGTGTATCGCAAGTTCGGTCTCTGCCGCATCTGCCTGCGTGTCATGGTGCACGCCGGTGAGGTGCCTGGCGTGACCAAGGCGAGTTGGTAGGGGAGGAGCACTATGTCGATGACTGACCCCATTGCCGACATGCTGACGCGCATTCGCAACGCGAACTCCGCGCAGTTTGACTCGGTCAAGATGCCCGGTTCCAAGCTCAAGATGTCGCTCGCCCAGATTCTGGAGCGCGAGGGTTACATCGCGGGCTTCTCGGTGACCGAGAACGCCCCGAAGCCCGGGACCACGTTGGAAGTTCGCTTGAAGTACACCGCCGATCGCCGCCGTTCCATCGCCGGCTTGAAGCGAGTGTCGACCCCGGGTCTGCGGATCTACAAGAAGAGCACGGAAATGCCGAAGGTTCTCGGTGGTGTGGGTGTGGCCGTGGTCTCCACGAGCCGTGGCCTCATGACGGACCGGGAAGCCCGTAAGGCCAACCTCGGAGGCGAAGTCCTCTGTTACGTCTGGTAACGGGACTAAGGAGTTATTGAATATGTCACGAATTGGTCGCAACCCCATCACGGTTCCGTCATCAGTCACTGTCTCAGTGTCGGGCTCGACGGTGTCGGTGAAGGGACCCAACGGCTCGATGGAGCGCAGCCTGCCCGGCGGCTTGACCGTTACGCAAGAGGGCGACACCCTCACGGTCGTTCGCCCGAACGACGAGCGCGATGCTCGCAGCCTGCACGGTCTGACGCGCACGCTGATCTCCAACATGGTGGTCGGCGTGACCGAAGGTTGGTCGAAGGAGCTCGAAATTATCGGTGTCGGTTACCGTGCCGCCGCGAAGGGACCGAACTCGCTCGAGCTCGCTCTCGGATTTTCGCACCCCGTCGTCTTTGACGCTCCGGCTGGTATCACCTTCGATGTACCTGCACCGACGCGCATCATTGTGAAGGGTGCCGACAAGGAAGTCGTGGGCCAGGTGGCCGCGTCAATCCGCAAGATTCGTAAGCCGGAGCCCTACAAGGGCAAGGGTGTGCGGTACCTCGGTGAGAAGGTGCTGCGTAAGGCTGGAAAGGCGTCGAAGTAATGGCTCGCTCAACTCGTGAACTACGTATTCGACGTCACCGTCGCGTACGCAAGAACCTGGCCGGAACGGCCACGCGTCCCCGCGTTGCGGTGTCACGCACCAACAAGCACATCTCTGCGCAGATCATCAACGACGAGACAGGCACCACTCTGGCCGCCGCGTCGTCGGTGGAAAAGAGTCTGTCGTCAGTGAGCGGTGGCAACATCGAAGGTGCCACCGCAGTGGCTACTGTGCTCGCCGAGCGTGCGAAAGCTGCCGGTATTACTTCGGTCGTTTTTGACCGTGGTGGATTTGCCTATCACGGCCGCGTGGCGGCCTTCGCCGATGCCCTCCGCAAGGGAGGACTGGAGTTCTAATGACGGATCAACAGCAACAGTTTGAAGAGCGCACCATCAAGGTGAATCGCGTCGCCAAGGTCGTGAAGGGTGGACGTCGGTTCTCCTTCACCG
This sequence comes from uncultured bacterium, assembly GCA_963977995.1. GTDB lineage: Bacteria > Actinomycetota > Acidimicrobiia > Acidimicrobiales > RAAP-2 > RAAP-2. Next base: position 10,295 of record CAXBRG010000016.1, read on the forward strand.
CCCTCATGGTGATCGGCGACGGCAAGGGACGTGTCGGTCTCGGATACGGCAAGGCGAAGGAAGCTGGCTTGGCCGTGCAGAAGGGCATCGAAGAGGCCCGTAAGAACATGTTTGAAGTACCGATCGCGGGAACGACCATCGTCCACCCCGTGATTGGTGAAGCCGGCGCCGGCCGCGTGCTCTTAAAGCCCGCGGCTCCCGGTACGGGTGTGATCGCCGGTGGTGCCGCGCGCGCCATCTTGGAAATGGCCGGCATCAAAGACGTCCTGGCGAAGTCACTCGGATCGTCGAACGGCATCAATGTGGCGCACGCCACCATTGAGGGCCTGAAGTCGCTGCGCCGCCCCGAAGAGCTCGCGGAGCTCCGTGGTCTCGCACCCGATCAAGTCGTGCCCGCGGGAACGCTGCGCGCCTACCGCGAGCGTCAACGGGAAAACGATCTCTTTAAGACAGAGGTGAAGTAGTCATGGCCGAACTGAAGGTCACTCAAATTCGCTCCTCCATCGGAACGAAGCCGAAGCACCGGGGCACTCTCCGCGCGCTGGGACTTCGCAAGTTGGGTCAGAGCAACGTTCTTCCGGACCGCCCTGAGATTCGCGGCATGATTGCCCGCGTTCCTCACCTCGTACAAGTAGAAGAGGTTTGATCATGAAGTTGCACGATCTCCAACCACCGAAGGGTTCGACCCACCGCAAGAAGATTGTCGGACGTGGTATCGCCGGTAAGGGTGGTAAGACGGCCGGTCGCGGAACCAAGGGTCAGAAGGCTCGCCGGCAGATTCCCGCCGGCTTCGAAGGTGGACAGTTGCCCATCTTGCAGCGCGTTCCCAAGCTCAAGGGCTTCACGAACCCGTTCCGAGTCGAGTACACACCCGTGAACCTCGACGCGCTCACGCGCCTCGGTGTGACGGATGTCACCCCCGAGGTTCTCGTGGCGAACGGACTGATTCGCAAGAACGACCTCGTCAAGATTCTCGGTCGTGGTGAACTGGGCATCAAGGTCAACGTTGCCGCGCACAAGTTCTCCGCTAGCGCAAAGTCTGCCATCGAGCAGTCCGGTGGTGCGACGACGGAACTGCCCTTGCCGTTCAAGGTTCGTCCGGCGGCCGCGGGTAACCAGCACCAGAACCGCTAAGGAACGTACGTGCTCGCGCGCCTCGCGAATATCTTCCGGGTTCCCGACCTTCGCAACAAGGTCGTCTTCACGGTAGCCATCATCCTCCTCTACCAGTTGGGTTCGTACATTCCCGTGCCCGGTGTGAGTTGGGCGCAGGTGCAAGCGCTGCAAGAGCAGGCCGGTGCGGTCGGGGCCTTGGGCTTCTTGAATCTCTTTAGTGGTGGGGCGCTGACTCGTCTCGCCATCTTCGGCCTCGGCATCATGCCCTACATCACGAGTTCGATTGTGATTCAACTCTTGACCACGGTGATCCCGAAGCTCGCGCAGTGGCGTGACGAGGGCGCGACCGGGCAGAAGAAGATCACCCAGGCCACGCGATACCTCACCGTGGCGCTCGCCCTCTTACAGTCGACAGGTCTCGTGTACGCCTTTCACGGCCACACCTCGGGGCTCTTGGGTTTCAATATCGACCTGATCCCGAAGTTCTCCTTCTGGCTGGGGGCCTTCATGGTTCTCGTCCTGACCGCTGGTACGGCGTTCGTCATGTGGCTCGCCGAGCTCATTACGCAGCGCGGCATCGGTCAAGGCATGTCGATTCTGATCTTCAGTTCCGTGGTGTCGGGACTGCCGTCGGGATTGAAGTCGGTGTACTCGCAAGGTGGCGCGCTCAAGTTCACGGTGATCGTGGGGATTTCGCTGACGCTGCTCGTCACGATCATCTTCATGGATCAAGGTCAACGACGAATTCCGGTGACGTTTGCCAAGCGCGTTGTTGGCCGGAAGATGCTCGGTGGCAACTCGACGTACATTCCACTCAAGGTCAATCAGTCCGGCGTTATCCCCATTATCTTCGCCAGCTCGGTGCTCTACATTCCGGTGTTGCTGAGCAACATCATTCCCGCCCAGTGGTTCCAGAGCTTTGTGAGTAAGTCGTTCAGCCCGACGTCGTTTCTCTACATCGTGTTCTATTTCATCTTCATCATGCTCTTCGCGTTCTTTTACGTCTACATCGCCTTTGAGCCGCACCAGCAGGCCGAGTCGCTGCGGAAGCAGGGGGGATTCGTACCCGGTATTCGTCCGGGCCTCCCCACGGAGCGCTATTTCGCCAAGATGTTGAATCGCATAACGGTCGTGGGCGCCCTCTTTCTTGCGGCGGTCGCGGTGGTACCGAGTCTCTTGATGGCAGTGTGGCACATTACGAACTTCCCGTTCTACGGCACCACGTTATTGATTGCCGTAGGAGTGGCCCTTGAGACCATGCGTCAGATCGACAGTCAACTCATGATGCGTAACTACGAGGGATTCCTGAAGTAGGCCGTGATGGCAAACCGTCTCATCGTTGTTCTCCTGGGTAAGCAGGGCGCCGGCAAGGGCACGCAGTGCGCCGCCCTCTCGTCGCAGTACGGCATTCCGCACGTGTCGACCGGTGACATTCTTCGCGCCGCCGTGCGCGAGGGCAGTGAACTGGGCCTGAAGGTCAAGGCCGTGATGGAAGCCGGCGACCTCGTGAGCGACGACCTCGTGGTCGCCCTGGTCAAGGAGCGGTTCTCTCAACCCGACGCCACCCGCGGGGCGCTATTGGATGGTTTTCCTCGAACTCTCGCCCAAGCTCGCTCCCTTGACGCCATGCTGGGCGACGAGAAAGTGTCGCTCTGTGTCAATCTCGATGTCCCAACGAGCTTGGTCGTGGAACGACTCAGTCAGCGACGCGTCTGCCAAGAGTGCGGTGCCGTGTTCCGTGCGGACGATCCATCCGGTGTGTCGGGTACCTGTGAAAAGTGCGGCGGTGACCTCATTCAACGTTCGGACGATCAACCCGACGCCATAACGACGCGCCTCGAGGCGTACGAACGTGACACCGCTCCACTCCTTGACTACTACCGCGAACGTGACCTTCTGACCACCGTGAATGGGGATCAGAGTGTTGAGGCCGTCGGCGCCGACGTCTCCGCGGCCTTTCACGCTCGAGGCCTCCTGTAGTGCGTCGCAACGCACACGAGCTCGACAAGATGCGTCGTGCCGGTCGTGTCGTAGCGGAGATGCACGAGGCGACGCGGGCGGCGATCGCGGCGCTGGGCGAAGAGCCGTACGAATATGTCGGCCAGCCCTTTACCGATTCCACCTCGATGCTCGCCTGGGCGACCGAATACGGCTTCGGCGATACCGGCCGGTGGGGCTGGCTGCGCGAGCTGTACGGCTCGATCTGGTCGGCCAAGCGCGACAGCTACGCCAATCAGATCGGAAGAGCGTCGTGTAGGGAAAGA